>NZ_SOGU01000082.1:0-25436 GCF_004403275.1 Cryobacterium sp. TMT4-10 | reverse complement strand
CGGCGGCGCACGCCCCGGCTTCCAGCGCCCCGGTGGCGCTCCGGCTGGAGCCCCCGGCTTCGGTCCGCCCCGCCCCGCTGGTGGCGGTGGCGCCGGTGGTCGCGGTCGCGGCCCCGGCGGCGGAACCGCTGGTGCCTTCGGTCGCGGTGGCGGCAAGAACAAGGCCCGCAAGTCCAAGCGCACGAAGAGGGCAGAGTTCGAGCTGCGCGAGGCCCCGTCGCTGGGTGGCGTCAGCGTCCCCCGCGGCGACGGCGGAACCGTTGTGCGTCTGCGCCGCGGTGCCTCGATCACGGACTTCGCCGACAAGATCGACGCGAGCCCCGGAAACCTGGTCACCGTTCTGTTCCACCTCGGTGAGATGGCAACGGCGACCGAGTCCCTCGACGAGGCCACCTTCGACGTGCTCGGCAGCGAGCTCGGCTACAAGATCCAGATGGTCTCGCCCGACGACGAAGACCGCGAGCTCCTGCTTGCCTTCGACATCGACATCGACCAGGAACTCGAAGACGAGACCGACGAAGAACTCTTCGCCCGGCCTCCCGTCGTCACGGTCATGGGCCACGTTGACCACGGTAAGACGGCTCTCCTCGACGCCATCCGTAACGCCAAGGTGGCCGCGGGCGAAGCCGGCGGGATCACCCAGCACATCGGTGCGTACCAGGTCGTCACCGAGCACGAGGGCATCGAACGCGCCATCACCTTCATTGACACACCGGGCCACGAGGCGTTCACCGCCATGCGTGCACGTGGTGCGCAGGTGACGGACATCGCGATCCTCGTGGTCGCGGCGGACGACGGCATCATGCCGCAGACGATTGAGGCGCTCAACCACGCCCAGGCCGCCAACGTGCCGATCGTGGTCGCAGTGAACAAGATCGACAAGGAAGGCGCGAACCCGCAGAAGGTGCGCCAGCAGCTCACCGAATTCGGACTCGTCGCGGAGGAATACGGCGGAGACGTCATGTTCGTCGACGTGTCGGCCAAGCAGGGAATCGGCATCCAGGAAATCCTGAACGCCGTGCTGCTCACCGCGGACGCCGGACTCGACCTGCGTGCCAACCCCGACAAGGACGCTCGCGGCGTGGCCATCGAGGCTCGCCTCGACAAGGGCCGCGGCGCCGTTGCAACCGTGCTCATCCAGTCCGGAACCCTGCACGTCGGAGACTCCATCGTGGCGGGAACGGCCTACGGCCGTGTTCGTGCGATGGCAGACGAGAACGGCGTCCCCGTGCTCGCCGCCACCCCGTCCAGGGCCGTCCAGGTTCAGGGCCTCTCCAGTGTTCCGCGCGCCGGTGACACCTTCCTCGTGATCGAGGAAGACCGCACGGCACGTCAGATCGCCGAGAAGCGCGAAGCCGCCGAGCGGAACGCTTTGCTGGCCAAGGCCCGCAAGCGCATCAGCCTCGAGGACTTCACTCGTGCACTCGAAGAGGGCAAGGTCGAATCGCTCAACCTCATCATCAAGGGCGACGTGTCCGGTGCCGTCGAGGCACTGGAAGAGTCGCTCCTCAAGATCGAGGTCGACGATTCGGTTCAGCTGCGCATCATCCACCGCGGAGTGGGTGCGGTCACGGAGAGCGACGTCAACCTCGCCACCGTCGACAACGCCATCATCATCGGCTTCAACGTTCGCCCCGACACGAAGGCACGCGAACGCGCCGCCCGTGAAGGCGTGGACGTGCGCTTCTACTCCGTCATCTACAACGCACTCGAGGACATTGAGAACTCCCTCAAGGGAATGCTCAAGCCCGAGTTCGAAGAGGTGCAGAGTGGTGTCGCCGAGATCCGCGAGGTGTTCAGCTCCTCCAAGTTCGGAAACGTCGCCGGTGTCATCGTTCGTTCGGGTGTCATCACCAGGAACGCCAAGGCGCGGGTCATCCGCAACGGCATCGTCGTGGGAGACAACCTGGGCATCGAGTCGCTGCGCCGGTTCAAGGACGACGTCACCGAGGTCCGCACGGACTTCGAGTGTGGTATCGGCCTGGGCAAGTTCAACGACATCCAGATCGGTGACGAGATCGAGACGATCGAAATGAAGGAAAAGCCGCGGGTCTAACCACCTCCGGATGATGGTGCGGGTTTCGTTCGCGTCCCTGAACGAGGGTGAGGACGGGACCCGCACTTCGGTAGTTTTTCGAAAATAGGAGTAAGACCATGGCAGATCCGGCACGCGCCAGGAAAATGGCCGACCGCATCAAGGTCATCGTGGCCAAGCGGATCGAGCGCGGCCTGCGGGACCCACGGCTCGGTTTCGTGACCATCACGGACGTCAAGGTGACCGGCGACCTTCAGCATGCCTCGGTGTTCTACACCGTCTACGGCAATGCCGAGGAACGCGCCGACAGCGCCGCCGCGCTCAAGGCGGCGACCGGGATGCTGCGCAGTGAGGTGGGCAAGAACATCACGGCCCGGCTCACCCCGTCGCTCGAATTCATCGCCGACGCGATCCCGGAGAACGCCGCGCTCATCGACGATCTCCTGCGTGAGGCGCGCGAGCGCGACACCCAGGTCGAGGAGCAGGCCCGCACGGCGAAGTACGCCGGTGAGGAGGACCCGTACGTCAAGCCGCGTGAGTACGACGAGGCTGACGAAGACGATGATGAAGAAGACGACGAGGATGTCGTGGTGGCCCCGGCCGCCCAGCACGCCGAAGCGCCCCTCGATGAGGAATCCCGCCAGTAAGTCGCGCCTGTAGGGCGGGATCCTCAGGGATCGCGTTCGCTAACGCGGTGCGGCGCGGATCGGCTCAGGCCGGTCCGCGCCGCTTCTTTTTTGCCCGGGTTCCGATGCTCACTCGTGCGGCAGCACGTAGAGCCCGGCCCCGGCCGACACCGCGAGCCCGTCGGCCAGCAGGCCGGTCAGGGCGCGCTCGCGCTGGACGGCCTCGGGCCACAACCCGCTGATCTCGGCATCCGTCACCGGGTGCTGGGTCGCGCGCAGCTCGGCCATGATCAGGCCGCGCACCTGCCGGTCGCTGCCCTCGAACTTCTTTTGCACTGCCTTTCGCGGGCCGCTGTAGGCGGGATAGCCGGCGGCGCGCCAGCGGCACAGGTCGCGGATCGGGCACCCGTCGCAGCGTGGGGACTTCGCGGTGCAGACGACCGCGCCGAGCTCCATGATGCCGGCGTTGAATCGGGCGGCCTCGTCGCGGCCGGCGGGCAGCAGCGCGGACATGGCGTCGAGGTCGCGGCCGCGGCTCGGCGGGGCGGGTTCGGCCTGGCCGGCCACGGCGCGGGCGATGACCCTTCTCGTGTTGGTGTCGACGACCGGATGCCGGTGGCCGTAGGCGAATGCGGCGACCGCCCGGGCGGTGTAATCGCCAATCCCGGTGAGACCGAGCAGGGCGTCGACGTCCTCCGGGACAAGGCCGCCGTGGCGTTCGGTGATCTCCACCGCGGCTGCGTGCAGCCAGAGCGCGCGGCGCGGGTAGCCGAGCGTCGCCCAGGCCCGCACCGCCTCGCCTGGCGGCACGGCCGCGAGGTGCGCCGGGGTGGGCCAGCGCTCGAGCCACTCCTCCAGGCGTGGAATCACGCGGCTGACCGGGGTCTGCTGCAGCATGAACTCACTCACCAGCACGCCCCAGGCGCCGAAGCCGTCCCGGCGCCAAGGCAGGTCGCGGGCGTTCAGATGGAACCAGGCGTTGATGCCGGGGCTGAGGTCTGGGCTGAGTGCGGGGCCGAGTGCCGGGCTGGCTGCCGGGCTGCCGGTGACTGTGACGTTCACCGTTCTAACCTAGGCTCGATCCATGAAGCTTGTCTCCACACCCCGGATCGAGTTCCTGCGGGACCTCGCGGGCGAGATCCTCGGCATCTACGGCCTGGGCCGCCATGTCATCGCCATCGACGGTGCGGATGCCGAGGCCCGCGCCGCCTTCGCCGACGACCTGGCCGCCGTGTTCGACGAGCAGGGCCACCCGGTCTTCCGTGCGTCGCTGCGGCAATTCCGGCATTCTCGCGCCGAGCAGGGGCGGTTCGGTCCGGAATCTCCCGAGCGGCTGCTGCGCTACCTCTACGATTTCTCTCTGCTGCGGCGGGTGCTGCTCGAACCCTTCCGGCTGGGCGGCAGCACCGGGTTCGTGACCCGCGCGTTCGACCCGGACCGGGACACCTGGATCGAGCCCACCTGGCAGACCGGGCCGGCCGACGCCATCCTCATCGTCGACGGCGAATTCCTGAACCGGAAGGAGCTGCGCGACCTCTGGTCGTACAGCGCACTGGTCGAAACGGATGCCGAGTCCGAAGCCGAGACGACGGATGCCGGGGCCACGGACGACGCGAACGAGCACCATGTGGCCGACCGCCTCTACCGAAACGAGGCGACGCCACGCAGCCGGGCCACCGCCGTGATCGACCTGAGCAACCCGCACGAACCCCGCCGGGTGTTCCTCGACAGCTGCTGAGCGAGCCCTTCCGTTCGCGGCGCAGGTTGTGGCCGCGGGCGCAGCCTCCAACCTGCGCCCGCGTCGCGAGGGTGCGCCGCGAGAGACGTTCGCCGACGGGCGCAGGCACGGATGGCGGAGGAACGGATGCCGACCAGGCGCGAGCGACCTGGCGCGAGCGACCGGGCGCCGGCGGTCAGCGGGCGAGCGCCGCGAATCGCTCGAGAACGTCGACCGGCGCCAGTGGCACTCCACGCGTCTCCACCTCGTGCACGAGCGCGGTCAACAGGGCGTTCACGGGCGCCCGCACGCCGGCCAGCCCGGCCTCCCGCACCACGGCGCCGTTGAGGAAGTCGATCTCGGTGATTTGCCCCCGTTTCAGGCTCTGCAGGGTCGAGCCCAGGTTCGGAACGTCGCCCATCCTCCTCCGCATCCGCAGCGGCAGTACCTGCCCGAGCGCCAATGGAAGCCGCGAGAACGCGCGCAGCTGCCGGTCGCCGAGGCCCTGCAGCGAACCGAAGCGCACACCGCGCCGCATCCCCACCCGAACGGTCTCCCGCATGCTGGACGTCATCACCCGGCGGAGGCCCGCATCGTCGACCACTTCCTGCACGCTGAGCCCGGTGATGGCGGGCAGGGCGTTAAGCATATTGACCACGAGTTTGGTCCACTGGGCGCCGACGAAGTTGTCGATGCCCACCGTCGGAACCGCGCCGGCGAGCACGTCCCGCCACGCGTTGGTCGCCGCGTCGGCGGCGCCGTCCCCGCGGCCCAGGTAGGTGGGCGCGGCGGTCGTGATCGTCACCCGGCCGGGCGCCGAGTAGTTCGCGGCGATGATCGACAGGGCGCCGAAGCACTCCGAGTGTGGCAGCAGGCTCCGCGCCGTGTTCACGCCGTCGAGACCGTTCTGCACGACGATCACAGCCGCGCCGTCGAGCACCGCGGCGTTCTCCGCGATGGCTGCGGCGGCATCCTGCGCCTTGGTGCAGATCAGGGCGAGGTCGGGCGTCTCCACGAGCCGTTCCAGCGCGAGCGGATGCTGCCGCGCCCGGCCGAACCCGCCGGTCAGCGAAATCCCCTCGGCCCGGATCACCGCCAGCGCCAGCCCACGGGCCGTCACGGTAACCTCGTGACCCGCCCGGGCCAGCAGCGTCGCGAATGTGCCGCCGAGGGCGCCCGCTCCGATCACGGCTATCTTCATGCCCCCAGCCTAGGTCGGGGGAGTCGGCACCGCGGGCACGGGTGCGGGGGAGAGTGCCCGCGGGCGGCCGGTGCCCGGTGGCCGGATAGCATGTCATGAGTGAGCGAAGAATCCGACGGACCAGCCAGCGAACCGACGTCCGGGCGAATCCCCGCTGAACCGGCGCGCGCCCCGCGCGCACCGCGCGTCCGCGGCACCGCCAGCGGCCTGGTCCTGATCGACAAGCCCCAGGGCTGGACCAGTCACGACGCCGTCGCCCGCACCCGCCGCCTGGCCGGAACCCGCAAGGTCGGCCACGCCGGAACGCTGGACCCGATGGCGACCGGGCTGCTCATCCTGGGCATCAACAGCTCGACCCGGCTGCTCACCTACATCGTCGGCCTCGACAAGGAATACCTGGCCACCATCCGGCTCGGCTCCTCCACGACAACGGATGACGCGGAGGGCGAAGAGCTCGGCCGGGCATCCGTCGACGCAGTGACCGCCCTCACCCCGGAGGCCGTTGCGGCCGGGATCGCGAAGCTCACCGGAGCCATTTCGCAGCAGCCCAGCGCCGTCAGCGCCATCAAGGTCGACGGCAAGCGCGCTTACGCCCGGGTGCGCGCCGGCGAAGAGGTGGACCTCCCGTCCCGTCCCGTCACCGTCAGCGCCTTCGAACTGATCGACACGGCGGCGGCCGACGGCCACCTCGACCTGACCGTGCGGGTGGAATGCTCCTCCGGCACCTACATCCGGGCGCTCGCCCGCGACCTCGGCGCAGGCCTGGGCGTCGGCGGCCACCTCACGAGCCTCCGCCGCACCCGCATCGGCCCCTTCCGGATCGACGCGGCCCAGCCGCTGGAGGAACTGGACGTCCCGGCGGCTCTGATCGGTCCCGCCGATGCCGCCACCCGGGTGCTGGGCCGCCTCGACCTGACCGAGCAGCAGGCGATCGACCTCGGCCACGGCAAGCAGATCCAGGTGGACCCGGCCGACCACGTCGACGGCCCGGTCGCTGCCGTCGCGCCGGACGGACGGCTGGTCGGCCTGGTCGAGTACCGCGGCGACCACGCCAAATCGCTGATCAACTTCCCGCCCGACGAGATCGCCGCCCCGGCAGTCGCGACCGCAGCAACCGAGCCTGGAGCCGCCGGCGCCGGAGACCACGGAGACGCATCATGATCGAGTGGTTCACCTGGCTGCAACTCGGCGTCGCCACAGTCGCCGGCCTGCTCGGTATCGGGTTGGGCCTCGCCGACCGAAAGCCCAGCGACCTCTCGCTGGGCGCCACGGCGCTGGTGGAACTGCTGCTGATCGCCCAGCTGGTGGTGGCCATCGTCGCCCCCTTTACGGGGAACAACGCCAGCGGCAGCGTGCTCGAGTTCTACACCTACCTGATCAGCGCCATCCTGGTGCCCGTCGCCGCCGTGGTCTGGGCGCTGATCGAACGCAGCCGCTGGAGCACGGTCATCGTCGGCGCATCCTGCCTGGCCGTCGCAGTGATGGTCTACCGGATGTGGCAGATCTGGACGGTGCAGGGGCTGTGATCTCGGTTCCAACGGATGCTGCGATAATGAAAACGCCATGACCGCCCCACAGAGCAACGACGCAGCGACGACCGCCGAGCCCGTTCGACCGACCCGGGTGACCGGCATCGGCCGGGTGCTGATCGCCGTCTACGGCCTGCTCGCGCTGGCGGCCACCGGACGCTCGTTCGTGCAGATCTTCGACCCCGAGGAGTTCGGCCCGGCCCCGCTGGCGTACTCCCTCTCGGCCCTGGCCGCGGTCGTCTACATCGTCGCCACGATCGCCCTGATCAAGAGCGACGGGCCCTGGCGACGCGTGGCGTGGATCACGATCGGCTTCGAGCTCGTCGGAGTGCTCGTGGTCGGCACCCTCAGCGTGGTCGATCCGGAGCTGTTCGCGCACAAGACGGTGTGGTCGTTCTTCGGTCGCGGCTACGGATTCGTGCCGCTCGTGCTTCCGATCCTGGGCATGTGGTGGCTCGCCCGACGCGGCAAAGTCCGCTCATGAAGATCATGCGCGGCGTCGCCGCCATCCCCGAGGACTGGCCGGCCTCCGCCGTCAGCATCGGCAAATTCGACGGCGTGCACGCCGGACATCGCGCGGTCGTCGCCGAGCTGAAGTCAGCGGCCGAGCAGGCGGGCCTGGCTTCCGTCGTGGTCACGTTCGACCGGCATCCGTTGTCCCTGCTCAAGCCGGATGCCTGTCCGCAGGCCCTGATCAGCACCGAACAGAAACTCGCCCTGCTGGCCGAAACCGGGGTCGACGCCTCCCTCGTGCTCGAGTTCAACCAGGCGCTGGCCGGCCTGCCGCCGGAGGATTTCATCGAGCGCATCCTCGTGCGCGGACTCCACGCGCGCTCGGTGCTCGTCGGCCGGGACTTCCGCTTCGGCGCCGGCGGCGTCGGCGACGTGGCCCTGTTGCAGCAGCTGGGGGACAGGTTCGGTTTCGCCGTGCGCCTGATCGAGGACGTGATGCCCGACCGAAGCCGCCGGGTGTCCTCGACCTGGATCCGGGAACTGCTCGCGCAGGGCGACGTCCGAGCGGCGTCCGTTCTGCTCGGGCACGTGCCGACCGTTCGCGGTGAGGTCGTGCACGGTGCGAAGCGGGGGCGCGAACTCGGCTTCCCGACCGCCAACCTGTCACCGCACTCTGAGGGGCTCATCCCCGCGGACGGCGTCTACGCGGGCTGGCTGACGGATGCCGGCATCCGTTACCCGGCCGCGATCTCGGTGGGCAACAACCCGACCTTCGACGGTGTGCCCCAGAAGCAGGTCGAAGCCCACGTGCTCGACCGCGACATCGATCTGTACGGCCATGTGGTGGAGGTGTCGTTCGTGGACCGCATTCGCGGCATGGTCGCCTTCACCGGCGTTGACCCGCTGATCGTGCAGATGCGCGACGACGTGGAACGGGCACGCGGAATCCTCGTCTGACGCAGCCCGCACCGGGTCCGAGAAGGCTCAGACCGGGTCGGTGAGGTCTTCGGGAACGGTCGGAGCCGCCGGAGGCGCCGGTGTGAGCCCGGCGCGGCCGAACAGGAAGAGCACGATGTCTTCGGCCGTGCTCCGGTAATCCGGGCCTCGGCCGACGCGCCAGAGCGCATCCGACGCCACCAGGGTGCGGCGGCGCAGGACCGCCTTGACCGGGGTGGAGGCACGCTGGGCGCGGCCGAGGGCGACCGCTCCGGCCGCGGTCGGGTCGACCGTCAGGGCGAGGCCGAGAGGGTGCGCCAGATCGAAGCCGTGCACGACGGCCTCGGTGAGCTCGGTGACTCCCTGCCGGCCGATCCCGGCCGTGCGGTCTGCCGCGATCCGGCGCAGGCTCGCGATCAGCTCGGAGGGTTCGGTCAGGGCGGCGGCACGGCTGACGGCGTCGATCGCCCGGTTCGGGTTGAGGAAACGGCCCGCCAGCCAGGCCCGGCCGGCGCTCCGCAGCAGCTCGCGGTTTGAGCTTCCCAACCGCCAGACGAGGTGACCGGCGACATCGCGCACGCGCCAGTCCGCGCAGAGGCTCGGCGCCTCCCACTGCTCGGGGCTGAGTCCGTCCAGCAGATCGGCGGTGGCGAGGAGGGTGGCGGCGATCTGCGGGCCCCAGTCAGAGGAGACCCTGGATTCGTCACCGACCGGCCGTTGGCTTAGCGGGAGGTACTTCGAGAGATCTGCCATGCGCCCCAGCCTAGATCGCTCGCCGCGTGCGCCCCGGCACCGTGCCTGCTCAGATGAGCAAGATTGCCTACACGTGTTGATCACCGGCTGCGGGAGTCTTAGGCTGGTGACAAATCGGATGGAGCACCAGGGTGACGGACACTGACGAACTGCTGTCAATTCGTGCGGCCGAGCTGTACTACGAAGAGAACAAGACGCAAGACGAGATCGGCACAGTGCTCCGGCTGACCCGCTGGAAGGTGGGCCGGCTGCTCGCCCAGGCCAAGGCCAGCGGCTTCATCCGGATCGAGATCGTGCACCCGCGGGCCCGTCGCCTGTCCGTGGAACGCCGCCTCCGCGAGGCCACCGGGTTGACGGATGCGATCGTGGTCTCCTCCGCGGGCGTCTCCGGCGACGAGGAACTCCAGTCCCGCACCGCGCAGGCCGCCGCCGACTACCTCACCGGTCTGCGTCCGGTCCCGCGCACCCTCGGCATCAGCTGGGGCCGCACCCTGCACGAGGTGTCACTCCACCTCAAGCAGGGCTGGGCCAACGGCGTCAACGTCGTGCAGATCAACGGCGGCGTCAGCCTCAACCGGCGCGCCGGCACCGCGGCGGCCACCGCCGTCACGATGGCGCACAAAGCGTCCGGCGCGGCGACCCTGCTGCCCAGTCCCGCCATCCTCGAACGCCTGGAGACCAAACGGGCGATCGAAGCGGACCGCTCCGTCGGCGCCGTCCTCAAGCTGGGGGCGTCGGCATCCGCCTACCTGTTCAGCGCCGGCCAGGCAGACCAGAACTCGGCCCTGGTCGATAGCGGCTACCTAACCGAAGAGCAGGTGGCCGAACTCGTGCGCAAGGGAGCCGTCGGCGACATCGTCGGCCGCTACATCGACAGCAACGGCAACATCGTCGACCCGGAACTCGACGAGCGCACGGTCGGCATCCCGCTCGAACAGCTGCGCAACGCGAAAACGGCGATCGCCGTGATCGCCGGCAGCTCCAAGCACGCCATCGCGCGCGCCGTCGTCGGCAGCGGGCTGTGCACCGTGCTGGTCACCGACGAAGACATCGCCCTCGCCATCCTCGGCGAGCACGCGTGAGCCCGAACGACCAGACCATCCGAACCAGACCAGACCATCCGGACCACACCAACCGCAAGGACAACTCATGACTAGTAGCCCATCGGCTATGGCCCAGCTGAACACCGGGCAACGAGCCCTGGCGCTCATCGGCGGCGAGGCCACCGACGCGAACCTGCGCCGGTACCTGCATGGCATCCCCGGGATCGACGCCGTCGGACTCGAGCAGCGGGCCGCCGACCTCGGCAGCCGCTCGATCAAGACCAGCTCCAAGAAGTGGGCGATCGACAAGATCATCAGCCTGATCGACCTCACCACCCTCGAAGGAGCCGACACCCCCGGCAAGGTGCGCTCCCTGGTCGGCAAGGCGCTCACCCCCGACCCCGGCGACCCGACCTGCCCCCGCGTCGCCGCGGTCTGCGTCTACGGCGACATGGTTCCCCACGCCGTGGCGGCCCTCGGGTCGGCGCACTCCGCGGGCACGGATGCCGGCGTGAACGTCGCCGCCGTCGCCACCGCCTTCCCGAGCGGTCGCGCGTCCCTGGCGATCAAGCTCGCCGACGTGCGCGACGCGGTCCTCGCCGGTGCCGACGAGATCGACATGGTCATCGACCGCGGCGCCTTCCTCTCCGGACGCTTCGGCCAGGTCTACGACGAGATCGTCGCCGTCAAGGAGACCTGCCGCCGGGCCGACGGCAGCTACGCCCACCTCAAGGTGATCCTCGAAACCGGGGAGCTCAACACGTACGACAACGTGCGCCGCGCGTCCTGGCTGGCCATCCTGGCCGGGGGAGACTTCATCAAGACCTCCACCGGCAAGGTCCCCGTCGCGGCCACGCTGCCCGTGACCCTGTCCATGCTCGAGGTCGTGCGCGACTGGCACCGCCTCACCGGCGACAAAGTCGGCGTGAAGCCGGCCGGCGGCATCCGCACCTCCAAGGACGCCATCAAATACATCGTGACCGTGGCCGAAACCGTGGGCGAGGAGTGGCTCACGCCGCACCTGTTCCGGTTCGGGGCCTCCAGCCTGCTCAACGACGTGCTCATGCAGCGCCAGAAGATGACCACCGGACACTACTCCGGACCCGACTACGTGACGATTGACTAAAGGATCACCCCATGAGCTTTCTTGACTACGCTCCGGCCCCGGAGTCCCAGGCCCTGCTGAACCTGCGTTCGGACTACGGCCTTTTCATCGACGGCGAATTCGTCGCCGGTCGCGGTGAGCCGTTCCAGACCATCAACCCGGCCACCGAGAAACAGATCGCGATGATCGCCCACGCCAACTCTGCGGACGTCGACACCGCCGTGGCCGCCGCCCGCCGCGCCTACGCCCATACCTGGTCCAAGCTCTCCGGCAGCGATCGCGGCAAGTACCTGTTCCGCATCGCGCGCCTCGTGCAGGAACGGGCCCGCGAGCTCGCCGTGGCCGAGACGCTCGACAACGGCAAACCGATCAAGGAAAGCCGCGACGTCGACGTTCCCTTGGTCGCGGCCTGGTTCTTCTACTACGCGGGCTGGGCCGACAAGCTCGACCACGCGGGAGTCGGCCCCACCCCCTCGTCCCGGGGCGTCGCCGCGCAGGTCATCCCTTGGAACTTCCCCCTCCTGATGCTCGCCTGGAAGATCGCGCCGGCCCTCGCTGCCGGCAACACCGTCGTGATCAAGCCGGCCGAGACGACCTCCCTGACCGCGCTCCTGTTCGCGGAGATCCTGCAGCAGGCGGACCTTCCCGCCGGCGTGGTCAACATCGTCACCGGCGGCCGGGAGACCGGTCAGGCCCTCGTCGGGCACCCCGACGTGAACCTGGTCGCGTTCACCGGGTCTACCGGAGCCGGCCGGGCCATCGCGCGCTCGGTCGCCGGAACCGACAAGAAGGTCATCCTCGAACTCGGCGGCAAGGCGGCCAACATCGTCTTCGACGACGCGCCGATCGACCAGGCCATCGAGGGCATCGTCAACGGGATCTTCTTCAACCAGGGCCACGTCTGCTGCGCCGGCAGCCGTCTGCTCGTGCAGGAGAGCATTCACGACGACGTCATCGACCGCCTCAAGGCGAGGCTCTCGACCCTGCGCCTCGGCGACCCACTCGACAAGAACACCGATATCGGTGCGATCAACAGCGCCGAGCAGCTGAAGCGCATCCGTGAACTCACCGACATCGGTGAGCAGGAAGGCGCCGAGCGCTGGAGCCCGGACTGCGTGCTCCCGGACAACGGCTTCTGGTTCAAGCCGACCATCTTCACGAACGTGTCCACCAGCCACCGCATCGCCCGCGATGAGGTCTTCGGCCCGGTGCTGTCCGTGCTCACCTTCCGCACCCCGGCCGAGGCGATCGCGAAGGCGAACAACACGCCCTTCGGCCTCTCCGCCGGTATCTGGACCGAGAAGGGCAACCGCATGCTCGCCGTCGCCGACAAGCTGCGCGCCGGGGTGATCTGGGCCAACACGTTCAACCGCTTTGACCCGGCCAGCCCCTTCGGCGGCTACAAGGAGTCCGGTTACGGGCGCGAGGGTGGTCGCCACGGCCTCGCCTCGTACCTCAAGCCGGCCGCGAGCCGCGCCGCCGCCCGCACGGTGAATGCCGCTCCGGCCGCTCGCATCGCCGCCACGGAATCAGACCCGAAGACCCCCGTTTCACGAAAGAAGGCCGCAAAGTGACCCGCCTCGCCGTTCCCAAGACCTACAAGCTCTACGTCGGCGGCAAGTTCCCGCGCAGCGAGTCCGGCCGGGTCTACGAGGTTCGCTCGCACGACGGGGTGTTCCTCGCCAACGCCGCGCAGGCCAGCCGCAAGGATGCCCGTGACGCGGTCGTCGCCGCCCGTTCCGCCCTCGGCGGCTGGGCCGGCGCCACAGCGTACAACCGCGGCCAGGTGCTTTACCGGATCGCCGAACTGCTCGAAGGGCGCCGCGCCCAGTTCATCGACGAGATCGTGAAGTCGGAGGGCGTCTCGGCGGCCGCCGCGTCCGCCCAGGTCGACGAGGCCATCGACCGGTGGGTCTGGTACGCGGGCTGGGCGGACAAGTACGTGCAGGTCGCCGGCAACGCGAACCCGGTCTCCGGTCCCTACTTCAACATCTCCGTGCCGGAGCCCACCGGTGTCGTCGCGATCATCGCCCCGCAGACCGGCGGGTCCCTCCTCGGCCTCGTCAGCGCCGTGGCCCCGGCCCTGGTGTCGGGCAACACGGTCGTCGTGGTGGCCAACGAACGGATGCCGCTGTCGGCCATCAGCCTGGGCGAGGTGCTCGCCACCAGCGACGTTCCCGGCGGCGTGGTCAACATCCTCACCGGTTCACCCGCCGAGATGGCCCCGTGGCTGGCCAGCCACGCGGACGTCAATGCCATCGACCTCGTCGGGGCCGGTGACCTCGACTGGATCAACCTCCAGATCGACGCGGCCGAGACGCTCACCCGGGTGCTGCAGCCCGAGAATGGTCCGGATGCCGCGAGCCCCTCGCTCGACCGCATCGTGGCGTTCACGGAGACGAAGACGATCTGGCACACCAAGGGCCTGATCTAGCCGCCCCTGATCGGGCCGGCCCCAGCTCTGGCCCGCCTAACGAATTCGACGGAGACTTTGGCCTAAAAGGCCAAAAAAGCGCCTGCAGGGCGTCAAAACCCTAAAATCTCCGTCGAATTCGTCAGGGCCGCGCGAGTGTCGCCCGTGGGGGCAGCGTGGGTTGTTCCGTGCGGGCCCGGCAGCGCGCGACTATTCCTCGTGCGGGCGCTCGGTGCCGTCGTCGCGCAGCAGGTCCTCGAGGGCCTGGTCCACTTCGTCCAGCACCGGTTCGGCGCCGGCCGCCGAGCTGGTCAGCCGGGCCACGAGGGCCTGAGGGGCGTCCAGGTCGGCCGACGTGGGCAGCAGGTCGGGGTGCGCCCACAGCTCGTCGCGCTTGTCGTTGCCCACGGCATCCGTCACGGCCTGCCACATGGCGGCGGCCTCGCGCAGACGGCGCGGGCGCAGCTCCAGCCCGACCAGGGTGGCGAACGCGGACTCGGCCGGCCCGCCGGATGCACGGCGGCGCTTCACGGTCTCGGCGATGGCATCGGCCCGGGGGAGGCGGCTGGTGGCCTCGAGCGTGACGACGTCGACCCAGCCCTCGATCAGGGCGAGCATCGTCTCCAGCCGGGCCAGCGCGGCCAGCTGGGACTCGCTCTTCGGCGGGATCAGCGAACCGTTGACCATGGCTTCGCGCAGTTCCTCCGGATTGGAGGGGTCGAAGCCGTCGGCGAGTTCCTCGAGCCGGCCGGAGTCGATGTGGATTCCGCGGGCGAAGTCGGTGATTGAGCTGATCAGGTGCAGGCGCAGCCACCGCGAGTGCCGGAACAGCCGGGCGTGGGCGAGCTCGCGCACGGCCAGGTAGATCTGTACCTGGTCGTCCGGAACGTCAAGTCCCTCGCCGAAAATGGCGACGTTCTGGGGCAGCAGGGCGGCCTGCTGGTCACTGAGCAGCGGGATGCCGACGTCGCCGCCGGAGACGACCTCGCTGGAGAGCTGCCCGACGACCTGACCGAGCTGCATGGCGAACAGGGTGCCGCCGATGCTGCGCATGACCTGGCTCGCGCCGGCCATCATGCCCTTGAGTTCCTCGGGAGCCTGCTCAGTCAGAACCCGGGTCAGCGAATCGGAGATGCTGGTGGCCACCGGTTCGGCGAGCTGGGTCCAGAGCGGCATCGTCGCGGTGACCCACTCCTTTCGGGTCATCAACTTCGGGGGAGTGGTGAGCTCGGCGACCGAGATCACCTCGTCCAGCCATAGCGCGGCGATGTGGAAGGCCTGGTCGAGGGCGGTGCGCTGCTCATCGGTGACGGCGAGTTGCCCGTTGGCGGCGCGCTCCTGGCCCTGGCTGAGTGCGGCGTCCCAGTTCATGGCACCGTCCCCGGAGTTGCGCAGGGCGCCCTGGAGCTGGTTCATCAGCGCCGCGATACTCACCGGGTCGCTGGGAAGGCCGGCGGCCCCGGCCAGCTGGCTCGGGTCGATGGACGACTTCCCGGACAGGATGTCGCGAAGCATGTCCCGAAACTCATCTTCAGGATTGTGACCCTCGTCGGGTCGTGAGTCGTCGTCAGCCACTTCAGGCACCTCTCAGTCACGTGCCTCTACGCTAGCCGGAGATTCATGGCGGGGACTGGGAAATGTCCTACGCTGGAAAACCGGTGTGCGCCTGTCGCGAACATCGAGCGCAAACATCGAGCGCAGATCTGGAAGGAGCCCGGTGGCCCTCTTCACCGAAGACTCGTCGCTGCCGGCCGGTCGGTCTCACCGTGCCGGAAAGGTGGGCTGGGTGGCGATCTCCGTTGCGCTGGCCATCGGCCTGATCCTGGCCATCACGCCGTCCCCGTACGTGATCGAGAAGCCCGGCCCGGTCTACAACACCATCGGAACGGCCGAGCAGAATGGCAAAGACGTTCCGCTGATCACGATCCCGGACGAGACCGTGTACCCGACGGAGGGCCAACTCGACCTGCTGACGGTTTCGCTGGTTGGCAACCCCGAAAACCGGCCGAGCTGGCTGACGGTCGCGGCGGCGTGGCTGGACCCGACCCAGGCCGTCATCCCGATCGACGCCGCATTCCCGGCCGACGTCTCCACAAAGGAACGCGAAGACGAGAACCAGACGCTGATGGTGAACTCGCAGCAGGATGCGATCGCCGCGGCGCTGACCAACCTCGGCTACGACTATCCGACGATCCTCCAGGTCGCGTCGTTGCCCAAAGACTCCCCGGCCGCGGGCCTGATCATGACCGGCGACCAGGTCGTCTCGGTGAACGGCGCCGCCGTGGCCGACATCACGGCGCTGCGTTCCGCGCTGGCCGCCAACGGGGTGGACGCCCCGGCCGCCATCGGCGTCCTCCGCGACGGCAAGACCCTGACCGTGCGGGTCACCCCGATCGCCTCGGGCGACGCCGTGGTGGTCGGCATCAACGTGACCAGCAAGTACGAGTTCCCGTTCGACGTGAAGATCCAGCTCGACCAGGTCGGCGGGCCCAGCGCGGGCATGATGTTCGCTCTCGGCATCATCGACAAGCTCACCCCCGGCGCCATCCAGGGCGGGGCGGATGTCGCGGGCACCGGAACGATCAATCAGGCCGGTGAGGTCGGGCCGATCGGCGGCATCCGGCAGAAGCTCACCGGCGCGCGCGAGGCCGGTGCGGAATGGTTCCTGGCGCCCAAGGACAACTGCGACGAGGTCACCGGGCATGTTCCGGACGGCCTGACGGTCTTCTCGGTCGACGCCCTCGACGACGCACTGGCCGCGCTGGACGCCATCCGCACGGGAAAGGGCGCCGGAGCCCTGCCGCAGTGCCCGGCCGCCTAGCAGCAGCGAACGTTGAGTGAGCCCCCAGCGAACGTGGGGTATTCGTTCGGCGGGCCTGTCTAAGATGAAGGCTGACCGCCGATTTCGAGATCAAGAGGCCAATTCGTGACGTCACAATCATCCGGACGCAGTCCCCAGCGGAGTCGCGCTCCGCTTGCCATCACGGCAGCGATCATCGCGGGGCTGGTGATCGCCTTTTTCGTGTTCGCCGGGTTCTACGCCGACGTCCTCTGGTTCGACCAGCTCGGGTTCCTCAGCGTTCTGACCACGCAGTGGATCGCCGGGGCCGTTTTGTTCCTCGTCGGCTTCGTGGCGATGGCCGTGCCGGTGTGGGTGAGCATCCAGATCGCCTACCGGTTCCGACCCGTGTACGCGAAGCTCAACTCGCAGCTCGACCGCTACCAGCAGGTCATCGAGCCGCTGCGCCGACTGGCCATGTACGGCATCCCCGCCCTACTCGGCCTCTTCGCCGGCGTCGCCGCCGCGACCCGCTGGCAGGTCGTGCTGATGTGGCTGAACCGCACGGATACCGGCCGGGTCGACCCCCAGTTCAAATTCGACGTCTCCTTCTACATGTTCGACCTGCCCTTCTTCCAGGCCGTTCTCGGCTTCGCCTCGGCCGTGGTTCTCATCGCGACCCTGGTCGCGGCGGCCACGAGTTACCTGTACGGTTCGATCCGGGTGAGCGGGCGCGATGTGCTCGTCTCCAAGGCTGCCCGCATCCAGATCGCGGTCACGGCCAGCGTCTACCTCCTGCTGCAGGCCGCGAGTATCTGGCTGGACCAGTACTCCACGCTCACCAACACGAACGACCTGATCACCGGCGCCGGCTACACGGACGTCAACGCCACCATCCCCGGGCGGGCCATCCTGGCCGGCATCGCGGCCGTCGTCGCCATCCTGTTCCTCGTCACGGCCGTCATCGGCCGCTGGCGTCTGCCGGTGATCGGAACCGCGCTGCTGATCGTGAGCAGCCTTCTGCTCGGCTCCCTGTACCCGTGGGTCGTGCAGCGCTTCCAGGTCGACCCGAGCGCCAAGACGCTCGAGCGTGAGTACATCCAGCGCAACATCGACCTCACCCGGGATGCGTACGATCTGGCCGATGTGAAGGAGGTGCCCTACAACGCGACCACGACGGCCGAGCCGGGCGCCCTCCGCTCCGACGCGGAGACGACCGCGAACATCCGCATCCTCGACCCGGCCCTGGTCAGCGACGCGTTCTCCCAGCTGGAGCAGTTCAAGCAGTACTACCAGTTCCCGCAGAACCTCGACGTGGACCGCTACACGATCGACGGGAAATCCCAGGACACCGTGGTCACCGTGCGTGACCTCAAATTGTCCGGGCTGAACGCCGGCAACACCTGGGTCAACTCCACCGTCGTGTACACGCACGGCTACGGGGTCGTCGCGGCCTACGGCAACCAGCGTTCGGCCGACGGCCAGCCGGTCTTCCTCGAGTCAGGCATCCCCACCAAGGGTTCACTGCCCGAGTATGAACCGCGGATCTACTTCGGTGAGACGTCCGCTCCCTATTCCATCGTCGGAGCGCCCGAGGGCAGCAAGCCGGTCGAGCTGGACTACCCGTCGGGCACGGAGGGCGCCCAACAGACCTACACGACCTTCACCGGTGACGGCGGGCCGAAGCTCGACAACGCGTTCAACAAACTGATCTACGCTCTCAAGTTCCAGTCGGAGCAGATCTTCCTCGCCAACGACGTGAACGAGAAGTCGCAGATCCTCTACGACCGCGACCCGGTCACGCGGGTGCAGAAAGTCGCCCCGTACCTCACCCTCGACTCCGACGCCTACCCGTCGATCGTCGACGGCAAGGTCAAGTGGATCGTCGACGGCTACACGACCTCGGCCAGCTACCCGTACTCCACCTCGGTGGGTCTGAGCGACGCGATCGCGGACACGGAAACACCGCCCCAGCCGTTCGCCCTGGACAAGATCAACTACATGCGCAACTCGGTCAAGGCCACGGTCGACGCTTACGACGGCTCGGTCACCCTGTACGCCTGGGACAAAGAAGATCCGCTTCTGAAGACGTGGCAGAAGATCTTCCCGGCCACGATCAAGCCGATGAGCCAGATGAGCGGCGAACTGATGAGCCACGTGCGCTACCCGGCTGACATGTTCAAGGTGCAGCGCAAGGTCCTGGGCAAGTACCACGTCACCGACCCCGGGTCCTTCTACTCGGTCGACGACGCATGGACCACCCCGAACGACCCGGTGTCCCCGTCGACGAACACGACCCTTCAGCCGCCGTACTACCTCACCATGCAGGTCCCGGGCTCTGATGCGCCGTCGTTCTCGCTCTACTCGACGTTCATTCCCGACGCGAGCGGTGCGACCAGCCGAAACGTGCTCACCGGCTATCTGGCAGTCGATGCGGATGCCGGGGCCAAGGACGGTCAGCGAGCGGACGGCTACGGCAAGATGAGGCTGCTCACGCTGCCGAAGGACGTCACCGTGCCGGGCCCGGGTCAGGTTCAGGCCAAGTTCAACGCCGACCCGACCGTCTCCACCCAACTGAACCTGCTGAAGCAGGGCCAGTCGAAGGTGCTCAACGGAAACCTGCTCACCCTGCCCGTCGGTGGAGGTCTGCTCTACGTGCAGCCCGTCTACGTGCAGTCGACGGGTGAGACCAGCTACCCGCTGTTGCAGAAGGTGCTCGTCGCGTTCGGAGACCAGATCGCGTTCGAGGACACGCTCGACAAGGCCCTGAACGTGCTGTTCGGTGGCGAGTCCGGCGCGAACGCCGGCGACACCTCGGTGCCGCCGACGACGGGTGAGACCCCGACGACCGGCACCACCCCGTCGACCTCGACCGGAGACCCGGTGAAGGATGCCCGGCTCCGGTCCCTCCTCGCGGAGGCCAAGCTGGCCATGACCGACAAGCAGGCGGCGCTGGCCGTCGGTGACTTCACGGCCTACGGGGTGGCGGACAAGAAGCTGAACGACGCGATCGGCCAGATGCTGACGCTGCTCGGCCAGTAGTACGAGAGCGGGTGGTGCGCCGTTCCGCTCGTGGCCTGCCACGAGCGGAACGGCGCACCACCCGCTCGGCGCATCCGTTGGAACCCCTGGTGTGGTCCGACCGCTTGCGAGGCTGTGGTAAACTGGATCTTGTAGCGCGGGGTGGAGCAGTTCGGTAGCTCGCTGGGCTCATAACCCAGAGGTCGTAGGTTCAAATCCTGCCCCCGCAACCAGCGCAAGAAAAATGCCGGTCCAGCAGAAATGCTGGGCCGGTTTTTTTGTCCCCGGCACCGCGTCCGGCGCCGTGATCGATGCGCTCGAGAAGCAGCTTCCCGAGTTCGCCGGCGCGTCCGGCACCGTGGTCTTCGAGACGACGGACGGCTCGGCGCTCAGCAGCGAGCAACGTGAGCAGATCAGCGCCCTCGTCGCCGGCGGCGGCGACCTGCCGGACGTCGCCGACGTCATCGACCCGTTCGAGGCCGAGCAGCAGCGGGCCGACCGGGTGCAGCAAATCGCCGACGGGCGCAGCCAGCTCGGCGCCGGGCGCGCCCAGCTCGATGCAGGGCAGGCCCAGCTCGATGCTGCCCGCGCTCAGCTCGCCGCGGCGCAGACCCAGCTTGACCAGGCCTTGAAGCAGCCGAACCTGCCCGCCGAACAGCTGTCCGCGTTGGAGACACAGCAGGCGCAGCTCGGCGCCGGGGTGCCGCAGCTGGACGATCAGCAGGCCACACTCGATGCCTCGCGCGCGGAGCTCCAACTTCAGACGGAGAAGCTCGAACGCGGCGCCGTGCTGCTTGACCTCTCCGAGGGCATCCGCGTGGTTTCGGCGGACGGCGCGGCCGCCCTCGTGAACGTCGCGTTCTCCGAACCCCGCCTGAAGCTGGAGGAGACGTCCAAGCAGGCCGTCATCGACTACTTCGACTCCGAACCGATCGACGGCACCCGGGTCTCGTTCTCCTCCGATATCGCGCAGAGCGTTCCCCAGCTCATCGGCGTCGGTGAAATCGTGGGCGTCGAGTTCGCGGGGATCATCCTGCTCGTCATGCTCGGCTCGGTGGTCGCCGCAGCCCTGCCGCTCGTCACGGCGCTGGTGGGCGTCGCGATCGCCTCCCTCGGCGCGCTCGCGTTCTCCGGGGTCGTGCCGATGGCCTCGGTCACCCCGTTCCTCGGAGTCATGCTCGGGCTCGCGGTCGGCATCGACTATTCCCTCTTCGTGATCAACCGGCACCGCAAGCAGCTGCTGCAGGGCGCCGAGCCGCGTGAATCGATCGGACTGGCGAACGGCACCGCCGGTAATGCGGTGGTCTTCGCGGGGACCACGGTCATCGTGGCACTGCTCGCCCTGAACGTCAACGGCGTTCCCTTCCTCGGCCTGATGGGCACCGTCGGCGCCGTGGCCGTGGCCGTCGCCGTGATCATCGCGATCAGCCTCACCCCCGCGATCCTCGGACTGCTCGGTGAGCGCGTGCTCGGCCGCCGCGCTCGCGCCCGCATCGGTGAAGAGCACCACGAAGACATCAGGGCGAAGCCGATGCGGACCTGGCGCGCCGTCGTCACCGTGCTGGCAACGTGCGCGGTCCTGCTGATCGTCGCAATCCCCTCCCTCTCGATGCGGGTCGGCCTGCCCGACGGCTCGGCCGAGCCGGTCGACTCGGCCTCGTACCGGGCATTCATGGCCACCGAGGAAAGCTTCGGGGCCGGAGCCACCGGCCCGCTGCTCGTCACGGCCACGCTGCCGGAGGGACTCGACGACGCGCGGGAGCTCGAGGCCCAGGTCACCGTCGCGCGCACGCTCGCCGAGCAGAACGACGTGGTCGGGGTCGCTCCGATCGTCGTTTCAAAGGACAAAAGGCTCGCGGCCTTCCAGGTCGTGCCCGCCGCGGGACCGAACAGTGTGTCGACCGAGCAGCTCGTGCGGGACATCCGCTCGATGCCGCCCGTCGACGGCGACATCACGCTCGGCGTCGCGGGGCAGGCGGCCATCAACATCGACATCTCCGAGAACCTCGCGGATGTGCTTCCGACCTACCTCGCGGTGGTCGTCGGTCTGTCCCTGCTGATCATGATCCTCGTGTTCCGCTCGATCCTGGTGCCTGTGATCGCGACGGGCGGGTTCATCCTGTCGTTGTTCGCCACCTACGGCGCGACAGTCGCGGTCTTCCAGTGGGGCTGGTTCTCGGACGTTCTCGGCGTCCACACCGGTCCGATCCTGAGCTTCCTGCCGGTGATCCTCGTCGGTGTTCTCTTCGGCCTGGCGATGGACTACCAGCTGTTCCTGGCCCCCGGAATGCGCGAGGCCTACGTGCACGGTGCGTCGGCCCGCCTCGCGGTCGCCCGGGGCTTCCGTGCCGGCCGTTCGGTGGTCACGGCTGCCGGGCTCATCATGGACTCGGTCTTCGGCGGCTTCGTCTTCTCCGAGTCGACGATGATCCGCTCGATCGGTTTCGGGCTGGAGCTGGGAGTGCTCATCGACGCTTTCCTGGTGCGGATGCTGCTGATGCCGGCCCTGATGCACCTGCTGGGCCGGTCGGCGTGGTGGCTCCCGCGCTGGCTCGACCGAATCATGCCGAACGTCGATGTGGAGGGCGCTGCGCTCGAACGCCGGCACCACGGCTGAGACGAGGAACCGGACCTGCCCGAGGCTGTGGTAAGTTAGATCTTGTAACGCGGGGTGGAGCAGTTCGGTAGCTCGCTGGGCTCATAACCCAGAGGTCGTAGGTTCAAATCCTGCCCCCGCAACCACCAGCCCCCGGAACCTCACGGTTCCGGGGGCTTTTCTGCTTTCATCGTCCAGTAAGTTCGTAATGCACCAGGTCGACGGCGAACCTCCGCCTGTTTCAGGCCACCGCTCGACAGTCGGGAAATTTCAGACATGAAGCTCAAGATCACCCTGTTCGCCGCTCTGTGTGTCGTGCCGCTGGCACTCGCGGGATGTTCCGTCACGGGCACAGCCCCGAACGACGCGGGATCGGCGTCGGGGGAGAAGACCACCATCGCCGTGGTCACCCACGGGACCCCGGGTGACTCTTTCTGGGACGTCGTGAAGAGCGGTGCGGAGCAGGCCGGCACAGACCTCGGAGCGACCGTCACCTATCAAGGCGACGGTGACCCGGTCAAGCAGAGCCAGCTGATCGAGGCGGCCATCGCGGCCAAGCCCGACGGGCTGATCGTCTCCATGGCCAACCCGGACGGCGTGAAGAGCGCCGTCGAGAAGGCCGTTGCCGCCGGGATCCCGGTGATCACCATCAACTCCGGCCTGGAGAGGTCCCTGGAGTTCGGGGCGCAGACCCACGTCGGCCAGAGCGAGTTCATCGCGGGCCAGGGCGCCGGCGAACAGCTGAAGAAGGCCGATCTCAAGAACGTGATCTGCGTCATCCACGAGGCCGGCAACTCGGGGCTCGAAGAGCGCTGCCGGGGCGCGGCTGACACGCTCGGCGGAACCGTCAGCAACGTGCAGGTCGACATCGCGAACCTCGCGGATGCCCAGAACACCATCAAGAGCAAACTCCTGGCCGACCCAACGATCGACGGTGTCCTGACCCTGCAGACCGGGGTGGCCGTGGCCGCGAGCCAGGCGATCGACGAAGCCAAGAGCACCGCCGCGCTGGCCACATTCGACGTGTCCGCCGATGTCACCCGGCTGATCCTCGACGACAAGATGCTGTTCGCGGTCGACCAGCAGCCCTATTCGCAGGGCTACCTGCCCGTGATGTTCCTCACCCTGCAGAAGCGCAACGGTGACGTCGTCGGCGGCGGCCTGCCCGTGTATTCCGGCCCGGGCTTCGTCACGAAGGAGAACGCGGCGCAGGTGGCCAGGTTCGCGAAGAACGGCACCAGATGACCCTCACCGCAGTCGCGGCGACGAACGAACGGCGAAAGCGGCAGCATCCGCTCGTGACGCTGCTGCGCCGGCCCGAAGTCGGTGCCGCAGTGGCGGCCCTCGCAGTCTTCACCTTCTTCTCGGTATCGACGCCGACTTTTCTGTCGCCGGCCGGCATCTCGACCTGGCTGTACTCCGCGTCGCTGTTCGGCATCATGGCCGTAGCCGTGGCACTGCTGATGATCGGCGGCGAGTTCGACCTGTCCGCCGGTGCGATGACGGGGACCGCCGGTCTGATCGTCGGCGTGCTCACCACCGAGTGGGGCGTCAACATCTGGCTGGCGATGGCCCTGGCCCTGGCGGTGGCGCTCCTGATCGGTGCCGCAAACGCCTTCATCGTCATGAAGACCGGCCTGCCGAGCTTCATCGTGACCCTGGCCACGTTCTTCATCCTGCAGGGGTGCAACCTTGCCGTGACGAAGCTCGTGACGGGCACCGTCGCGATCCAGGGCATGGGCTCGGTCCCCGGTTTCGACCAGGTCAGGGTCTTCTTCGGGTCGTCCTTCGCCTTCCTGGGCATGGACGTCAAGATTTCGATCGTCTGGTGGATGGCCCTAACACTGCTGGCGACCTGGGTCCTGCTGCGCACGAGGGGCGGCAACTGGATCTTCGCCGTCGGCGGCCAGGCCACGAGTTCGCGCCAGGCCGGCGTGCCGGTGCTCAAGGTCAAGCTGGGGCTCTTCATGACCACCGCCGGCGCCGCCTGGCTGGTGGGCATGCTGCAGCTCTTCGACGTGTCGACCGTTCAGGCCACGACCGGGATCGGCCAGGAGTTCATCTACATCATCTGCGCCGTCGTCGGCGGCTGCCTGCTCACCGGCGGCTACGGGTCGGCCATCGGGGCGGCCCTGGGCGCCCTGATCTACGGCATGACACTGCAGGGCATCGTGTTCGCCCAGTGGGACAACAACTGGCTCAAGGCATTCCTCGGCGGGATGCTGCTGCTCGCCGTGCTGGTGAACCTGTACGTTCGCAAGCAGACCGGAGTCCGCTCGTGAGCGCGCTCCTCGAGGTGAAGGACATCGGCAAGTCCTACGGAACGGTGCAGGCCCTGCAGGGCGTCTCGGCGTCGGTCGGCGCCGGGGAGGTCTTGTGCGTGCTGGGCGACAACGGCGCGGGAAAATCGACGCTGATCAAGATCCTGTCCGGTGCCCACCCGCACTCGGAGGGCACCCTGCTCGCCTACGGTGAGGCCCGCACGTTCCGCAACCCCCGTGAGGCACTCGACCTCGGCATCGCGACCGTGTACCAGGATCTCGGCGTGGTGCCCCTGATGCCGGTGTGGCGCAATTTCTTCCTCGGGTCGGAGCTGACGCGCGGACGTGGCCCGTTCCGGCGTCTCGACGCAGCGCGGATGCGTGAGGTCACCAGGCTCGAACTGGCCCGGATGGGGATCGAGCTGCGCGACGTCGACCAGCCGATCGGCACCCTCTCCGGCGGTGAGCGGCAGTCCGTGGCGATCGCGCGTGCCGTGTATTTCGGGGCGAAAGTCGTGATCCTGGACGAGCCCACCTCCGCCCTGGGCGTGAAACAGGCCGGCGTCGTTCTCACCTATATCGCCCGGGCCAGGGACCGCGGCCTCGGCGTTGTCTTCATCACCCACAACCCGCACCATGCGTACCCCGTGGGGGACCGTTTCCTGCTGCTGAACCGCGGCACGAGCCTGGGCGCGTTCCTGAAGAGCGAGATCACGATCGAGGAGATGACCGCGCTGATGGCCGGCGGCGCCGAACTCGAGGCGCTGGCGCACGAGCTGGAGCGCCCGCGCCCCTAACCAATTCGACGGAGATTTTCACCGAATCGGGCATATAAACACTGAAATAGACGAAAATCAGGCTCTTTCGAAAAAATCTCGGCTCTCCTGTCGTAACCGTGGGTTAAACCCGGCCGGGGAGTACTGGTTTGTGGCCGCCGAGGCTGAGCATGGCGAGGGCGATGAGGGCGT
>NZ_SOGU01000047.1:0-25003 GCF_004403275.1 Cryobacterium sp. TMT4-10 | reverse complement strand
CATCAGAATCGCTCATAAGCAATTTTCCCAGACCCCACGGCCAAGGACGGGAAATCCGGCGGCGTTTTAAACTTTGCCGTTACTGACCCACGCTCCTAGGACTCGAAGGGATCACCAAATGAACGACGAGGATGATCTTGATCCGATGGGTATCGAAGGACTCGACGCCCGCCTCGTCAACGTCGAAACGATCCTGCCCGACCTCTTCGACATGTACGAACTCCGCGCCGCCGGCGGGCCCTACTACTGGGAGGCACTCGACCACGATCAAGCCGTGAAGCTCTGGGACGAACTCGGCCAGTTCGTCACCTGGCTCGACGGCCGCTACCTCACCAACCTCGCCGAACCCAGCTACCGGCTCCCGGCTCCCGGCTCCCGGCTCCCGGACTGCTGGTACCGCCACCCCATCGCCATCGAAGAACTCACCGCGCTCATGGTCTCGCACCGCGCCGCTTACGACACCCGCTCCGCCAAAGCCTCCTCCGCACTCGTCGACTTGCACCACCGCGCCCTCTGGCCCACCCTCGACTCGCTCAAGCTCCGCGCCGGCCTCGCCGGCTGCCGCGACCGCAGCGAACACCGCGAACCCCACGCCGGGCCCGCGACGTTCAGGGTGTCCGACGAGTATCTGGGATATGTCGACGTAGCCGCTGAAACGGCCTGACCTTCGATGACCCCGGACGCGCCCACCCGAGAATCGCTCCTGATCAGAACATCCAGCGCTCAAGAACGCCGCGCGCGCGGGACCCTCAGCGCCGGACAGGCGGCACGCTAGATTCGGCCCGGCCCCTTCGCCGCACCGTCGCCGATGAGGGTGATATCCGTCGAAATCGCTTCCGACGCATGGATCAGCGCCTCCCGAACCTTGTCGATTGACTCTCTGCCGCTCATGCCGTTTTGGGCCGGGAGAGAGACGTTGACCGCCGCAACAACACGGCCTGATCTGTCGTAGATGGGCGCGGCCATTGACATGAGGCCTACCTCGAGTTCTTGATCAACCATGGCCCAACCCTGGGCTCTGACCTTGTGGAGTTCGTCGAGGAGAGCCCCGCGAGTTGAAATGGTCCGAGGCGTGAGGGCAATAAGAGGTACGAAATTCAGGTACGCATCGAGTTCGGCCCTAGACAGACCGGCGAGCAACACGCGTCCCATGGAGGTGGCATACGCGGGGAACCGCGTGCCGACATTGATGCCGACCGTCATGATGCGTCGGGCCGACACGCGGGCAACGTAGACGATGTCCGCGCCGTCCAGAACGGCGGCCGACGTGGATTCCGAAAGCTTGGTGGAAAGATCCTGTAAGTGCGGCTGGGCCACCTGCGAGAGGCTCAAACCAGAGAGATAGGCGTAGCCGAGTTGCAGGACCAGCGGCGTCAACGTGAAGTTCTTCCCGTAAGAGCGGACGTAGCCTAGCTCCTCCAGGGTCATCAGGAACCTGCGGGTTGTGGCCCGAGTCAGATCTGTGCGCTTGGCAACCTCGGTGAGCGTCATGTGCGTGTGGTCAGCGTCGAAAGCGCGGATAACCGCGAGTCCGCGCGCCAGGGATTGAACAAACTGGTCGCTGGTGCGCTGCGCGTTTGGCTCTTCCACGGAGATGGTCCCCTCAATCATGCTTTCAGCATACTTTCACGTTCGGGCGCGAGCAGGGGCAAATCGACCAGTCGTAGAAGTTCTTCGAAGGTGCAGCCGTAGGTGTCGCGCACTCTGATTCCGTCGGGGGTGACAAGAAGGACTGCCATGTCCGTGAAAATGCGGGTGACGCATCCGACGCCCGTGAGCGGATACGTGCAGGCCTCCACGAGTTTGCTGCGCCCGTCACGCGTGAGCAGGTTCATCATGACGAAGACATCCTTGGCGCCGATGGCCAGGTCCATCGCCCCGCCCACGGCCGGAATGTCATTCGGGTCGCCCGTGTGCCAATTCGCCAGGTCCCCGGCGACCGAGACCTGGAACGCACCCAGCACGCAGACATCCAGGTGCCCGCCGCGCATCATCCCGAACGAATCGGCGTGGTGGAAGTAGGAAGCGCCAGGGAGCTCGGTAACCGGAATCTTCCCTGCGTTGATCAGATCTTCATCGAGCTCATCGCCTTCCGCCGCGGGTCCCATACCCAGCATTCCGTTCTCGGTATGCAGCGTGACGTTCTGGCTCGGCGTCAGGTAGTCCGACACCAGCGTTGGCTGGCCGATGCCGAGATTGACGTAGGCGCCTGATGGGATATCTTGGGCAACGAGCCTGGCGAGCTGATTGCGGGTCAATCTCTCAGTCACCGTGCGACCTCCGTCGAACCGTTGGATGTGACCTGGGCCGGGACGACGACAACGCTGTTGACGAAGATTCCGGGTGTTACGACGTTCTCCGGGTCGAGGCCGCCCGTCTCCACGAGTTCAGAAACCTGAACGATCGTGTGCGCGGCAGCAGAAGCCATGATCGGGCCGAAGTTTCGTGCCGTCTTCCGATAGACGAGATTGCCCACTCCATCCGCCTTGAGCGCCTTGATCAGGGCGAAGTCAGCTCTGATGGGACTCTCGAGGACGAAGCCGCGCCCGTCGATCATGCGCGTCTCCTTGCCGGCGGCCAGCATCGTGCCGTAACCGGTCGGGGTGAAAAAACCTCCGATTCCCGACCCCGCGGCTCGGATCCGCTCGGCCAGGTTTCCCTGCGGCACGAGCTCCAATTCAATCTCGGCGGCACGGAACTTGGCGTCGAACAGTTCCGAATCCGACTGGCGAGGGAAGGAGCAGATGATCTTGGCGACCCGCCCAGCTCCGATGAGCGCCGCCAGCCCAACCGTGCCGTTCCCCGCGTTGTTACTGACGACCGTCAGGTTGCGGCTCCCTCGCCGAAGCAGGGCCTCGATGAGCTCAATTGGCTGACCGGCCTTGCCGAATCCCCCGATGAGGACAATCGCGCCGTCAGTGATCTCCGATACGGCCTCATCGACATCGTCGTGGATGGTCAGCATGCGCCCACCATTGTCGGCGCCCGCCGGGGGGAAACGTTCTCCAGGACAACGGCCAGGCCCTGGCCGACGCCGATGCAGATGGCCGCCACGCCCCACCGTTCGCCGCTGGCCTGCAGGCTGCGCGCCAGCGTGCCGAGAAGCCGCGTACCGGAGGCCCCCAGAGGGTGGCCGATGGCGAGCGCCCCGCCGTGCTGATTGACGATCGTCGGGTCTATGTCCCACGCGTCGATGCAGGCCAGGGCCTGGGCGGCAAAGGCCTCATTGATTTCGACGGCGCCCACGTCGGACCACGTGACGCCGGCCTGAGCAAGAGCGCGGTTTGCCGCCTCGACGGGAGCAAAGCCGAAGAATTGCGGATCTATTGCTGCCGCTCCTCGCCCGGCGATACGTGCCAGGGGGGACAGGCCCAGCAAGTCGGCGGCCGACTCGCTTCCCAGAAAGGCTGCGGAGGCTCCGTCGGTCAGCGGTGACGCGTTACCCGCCGTGATCGTGCCGGCCGTGGGCCCCGGTCCCGCAGGACGGAAGACCGTGGACAGCGTCGCCAACTTTTGCACGGTACTTCCGGGCCGGATTGACTCGTCTCGGGTGAGCGCCGTGTCGGGGACCATCGTTACCAGCTCATCGTAGAAGCCGTTGGCCCAGGCCGAGTCCGCCAAATGGTGCGAGCGGGCGGCGAATGCATCCTGACGTTCGCGGCTAACGTCGTACCTCTCCCTGAGCTGCTCGGTTGCTTCTCCCAAGGACACCGTCCATTCGGACGGCATTCTCGGGTTGACCAAACGCCAGCCCAGCTCGGTCGAGACGAGGTCGCGATCGTCCCCGTCGGCGGATTCGGAGGTCCTTGGTACGACCCAGGGGGCCCGGCTCATCGACTCCGTGCCACCGACCAGAACGACGTCCGCATCCCCGACGCCGATCTGACGGGCAGCGATGATCGCCGCGTCCAGGCTGGATCCGCACAAACGGTTGACGGTGGTGCCGGGAATCGACGTGGGGAGTCCCGCGAGCAGGGTCGCCATCCGAGCCACATTCCGGTTCTCTTCGCCGGCGCCATTGGCATTGCCCAGAACGACTTCGTCGATCAGGGCGGGATCGAACGTCGGCACGCGTGACAGGGATGCCTGGATCACGTGAGCAGCCAGGTCGTCCGGACGCAGGCCGGCCAGCGCGCCGCCGGACTTGCCGAATGGCGTCCGTACGGCGTCGTAGATGAATGCCTGATTCATGCCACCTCCGGTGTTCACGCCACGTGGCGAATAATGTTCACTTGTCGAACGAATGTGCGACATATGAACTATATTCGTGCCCACCTCTCGGCGTCAAGGCTATTGGTGCCCGCAGTGACGGCGTAGCCAGGGCCCACAATCGGCCTGAGTTGCTGAAGATAAATTCGTTACCCAAATGAGTATTGACTCTGCCCGCGCTGTCCCCTTAGTCTGTTCGCTACGGCGACATAGCGTTCGCCTGACGTACAACACTCGACGAAGGAGTCAGAGCTGGTGAGCAACGTTGCAGCGCCAGCCGAGGCGCCCGTCCGGGACCATGTGTTCCACCGAAACCTGCTCAAGAAGTACCCCGTGGCCGTGCGAGCAGCAGGGGTCTACATCTTCGACAGCGACGGCAAAGCTTATCTGGATGCTTCCTCCGGCGCAGTCGCCGCCAATCTCGGCCACGGCGTCCAGGAGATAGTCGACGCGATGGCAGCGCAGGCAATTCAGGTCGCGTTCGCTCACACTGTGCGTTTCGAGACACCGGTCATGGTCGAGACCGCGGGCCGGATTGCCGATCTGTCCCCGGATGGCCTAGAAACGGTGTACTTCGCCTCCGGTGGGTCAGAGGCCAACGAGGCAGCCATGAAACTGGCACGCCAGTTCCACCTCGACAGTGGGCGCCCGGGCAAGCACCTGGTCGTCGGCCGGTGGCAGAGCTACCACGGCAATACGCTGGGAGCGTTGAGCGCGGGGGGGGACGTCGGGCGCCGGACGAGTTTCAGTCCGATGCTGGCGCCGTACCCCCATGTCTCAGCCCCGGAGAATGAGCCTCTGGAATCGGTGTGTCCTCACCTCGGCAGCCCCGGCGAGCAGTTTGACTACATCGGCGAATTCGAACAGGTCATCGCCCGGGTCGGGGCCGAAAACATCTCGGCGTTCATCTGTGAGGCAATAGTCGGTAGTCAGCAGGGAGCCGTTGTTCCTCACCCGAAATACCTGGGCCGGGTGCGCGAGCTGTGTGACAGGCACGACATCGTGCTCATTGTCGATGAGGTGATGACCGGCTTCGGCCGAACGGGCAAGAACTTCGCCGTCGAACACTTTGGCGTTACCCCTGACATCATCACGTTCGGTAAGGGTGTGACCGGCGGCTATGCGCCGTTGTCGGGCATGATCGTGCACGACCGAATCGTCGACGTCATCCGGGAGCGCAGTGATGGCGTGTTCCGGCACGGCTACACCTACAGCGGCCACCCCGTCTGCCTGGCCGCCGGCAATGCCGCGCTGACCTACTACACAGACAACAGCGTGCTGGAAAACGTGGTGGCTCAGGGCCGCTACCTGCGCGAGAAGCTTGACGAGCTCCAGGCGCGCCAGCCTCGCATGGGGCCGGTGCGAGGCAGGGGGCTGCTCCTTGGCTTCGATCTCCTCGACGTTCGGGGCAGGCGGCACATCACGTCGGAAGCGTTCAACGAGATGGCCATGCAGAACGGCGCCATCTTTTACCCGGGCAAGGGCCGCATCGACGGAATCCGTGGCCAGCATCTCCTCATTGCACCCCCATTGACGATCCAGCGCGTCGACATCGATTTGATGGTCGACATCCTGGAGCAAACGTTGACCGATGTCGACGTCGACGTAAGCAGTCTGATCATCAACGAAAGGAATGCACTGTGAACATCAGAACCACATCAATTGCGGCGCTCATGGCCGTCGTGCTGGTCGGCAGCGTCGCCGCGTGCAGCAGCGCCGCCGCCCCCACCGAAGACAAGGCCCAGGACACCCTGAAGGTCGGCATTGAGGGCGCGTACCCTCCCTTCAACTACTACGACAAAGACAACAAGCTGGTCGGTTTTGACGTTGACATCACCACGGCCCTTTCCAAGGACATGGGTGTCAAGGTCGAGTACGTCGCCACCCCGTGGGACAGCATCCTCGGCGGACTGCTGGCCAAGAAGTACGACATCATCATCTCGAGCATGGCGATCACCGAGGAGCGCAAGGCGAAGGTCGACTTCACCGAACCGTATTACCACACCGGTTCTCAGCTGTTTGCTCCGACCGACACGTCCATCACCGACTCCGCTCAGATCAAGGGCAAGCAGATTGGCGTGGCCATCGGCACAACCTTCGAGGAGAAGGCACGGGCACTCGGTGCGGATGTCGTCACCTACAAGTCCGACCTGCTCGCATTCGAGGACGTCAAGAACGGCCGCCTGGACGGGCTCCTGACCGACGGCCCGGTCGGCGGCAACGCCATCCAGGTCGGAGGCTACGACATGAAGGCCGTCGGAACCCCGCTCATCGACGCGGCAGCGGGCATCGCGGTCAACAAGAACAACTCGGGCCTGCTCAAGAAGCTCAACGCCGCGATCACGAAGATCCAGGACGACGGCACGTACCTCAAGATCAGCACCAAATGGTTCGGAACCGACATTCGCTAATGGGAGACAACCTTGCTTGATTTCAGTCTCGTCGCACCGTTCCTCCCTTACCTGTTGACGGGCGCCTTGGTCACCATAGAAATTTCGGTGCTGGCCACGGCGCTCGGCCTGGTGCTGGGGCTCATCGCGGCACTTGCCAGAATGAGTGTGTTCAAGCCCGTCAAGTGGGTGGCGGATTTCTACGTCTGGTCGATCCGAGGCACCCCGGTGCTGGTTCAGCTGTTCATCGTGTACTTTGGGCTTCCCCAAATCGGGATCGAGCTCGGGGCCATGCTGGCGGCTGTGCTGGCGCTGGGGGCGAACACCGGGGCGTACGTCGCGGAGATTCTCCGTGGCGGAATCCTGGCCGTGCCCGCGGGGCAGATCGAGGCAGCGGAATCCCTGGGCATGAGCTCCGCCAAAGTCATGCGCAGGATCATCCTGCCCCAGGCCTTCCGGCTGAGCATTCCAGCCCTCGGCAACCAGGCCGTCTCGATGCTCAAGGAGTCATCGCTGGCATCACTGGTGACGGTAAACGAGCTGATGATGGTCTCCCAGAGGTTCGCGGCCACGAACTACGCCTACATGGAGTTCTACATCGTGGCCGCGGTGATCTACCTGGTCATGACCACCGGGATGTCCTGGATTCTGGGGAAGATCGAGTTCCGCATGTCCGTGAGCGAGCGTTAGGAAAACATGTCGGAAGCAGCCATCCAGGTCATCGACCTCCATAAGTCATTCGATGAGCTCGAGGTCCTCAGAGGGGTCTCTCTGGAAGTCAAGTCCGGTGAAGTGGTTGCGGTCATCGGCTCAAGCGGGTCGGGCAAGAGCACCCTCCTCCGGTGCCTGAACCGCCTGGAGCAGAGCACCTCGGGCAACATCCTCATCGACGGCACGGTCCTCACCGGATCCAAACGAGCGATCAGCGAGATCCGCCGCGAAATCGGCATGGTGTTCCAGCAGTTCAACCTGTTCCCGCACATGACGGTGCTCGAAAACGTCATGGAAGGGCCCATCCAGGTTCTGGGGATGCCGAAGAAGGATGCCGCAACCCTGGCCGCAGGATTGCTGGCGAAGGTGGGGTTGGCCGAGAAGGCTCGCGTTTACCCGCGCAAGCTCTCGGGCGGTCAGCAGCAGCGCGTGGCCATCGCCCGGGCGCTAGCGATGAATCCGCGCGCCATGCTTTTCGACGAACCCACCTCAGCCCTTGACCCGGAACTGCGCGGCGAGGTGCTGCAGGTGATGAAACAGCTGGCGGCCGAGGGGATGACCATGGTCGTCGTCACCCACGAGATGAAGTTTGCCCGTGAAGTGGCCGACCGGGTGATCTTCATGCACAACGGCGTCATCGAAGAGCAAGGGCCTCCGGACCAGCTGTTCGACTCCCCGCGGAGCGAGCGTCTCCGCGGTTTTCTCCGGCACGTGAGTTAGGCAAGGGCATGAAAGAAGCGAGCAGCGCAAATCTCATCGGTGGCGCGTGGCAGGGTACGAGCGGACTGACTCGATTCGAGACCCGCGACCCGGCAACCGGCAACCGGCTCGAGGGATACGGCGTCTCGTCTGCCGCCGACGTCGATGCGGCCGTCGACGCCGCACGGCTGGCTTTCCCGACGTGGCGGCGCGAGCCGGCGCCCGCCCGAGGGCGGCTGCTGCACCGAGTCGCCCAGGAGCTGGAGGCCGTCAAGGACGAACTCGCCCGCACCATGACCCTGGAAATGGGCAAGGTGCTCACCGAGTCGCTGGGGGAAGTCGACGCCACGATCGCGAGCTGCCGCTTCATGGCAGGGGAGGGACTTCGTGCCCTCGGTGAGGTGCTCCCGTCGGCATCGGCGAACCGGACGATCATGACCGTGCGTGAACCCGTCGGCGTGGTCGCGTGCATCACGCCGTGGAACTTCCCGATCGCGCTTGCCGCGTACAAGATCTTCGCTGCCCTCGTTTCCGGTAACTGTGTCGTCTGGAAGCCCGCACCGAATATCAGCGGAAGTGCGCTTTTGTTCACCCAGGCGCTTGTCAGGGCAGGCGCGCCCGCGGGGGTCGTCAACCTCCTCTCCGGGGGCGGGATTGACGCGGGTCGCCGGTTGTCCACCCACCCCGGCGTCGACGCCGTCGCATTCACCGGCTCCACTGCGGTGGGTATCGAGATCGCCGAGGCTTGTGCCCGAACCCTGACCCCGGTCTCATTGGAGCTCGGCGGCAAGAACGCGATCATTGTTCTCGAGGACTCCGACCTTTCCCTTGCCGCGAACGGAATCATGCAGTCAGCCTTTGCCACGTCCGGCCAGCGCTGTACCGCGGCAAGCCGCGTGATCGTGCAGCGGTCTGTGCGCGAGCCGCTGCTGGCCGAACTCCTGCGCCGCACCGAACAACTGAAGCTCGGCCATGGAACGGATGCGGCCGTGAATCTCGGTCCGCTGGCCACACCTGCCCAGTTGGACCGGGTGGCCTCGCTGGTCACGGCCGCCGTCCAGGCCGGCGCCGAGGTGCTCAGCGGAGGTTCCAGGGCGGAGCTCGCGGAGTACCCGAATGGCAGCTTCTACCAGCCGACCTTTCTCGGCGGTGTCAGGGCAACCGACGCTATCGCCCGGACCGAGGTCTTCGGTCCGGTCGTCGCCGTGATCGACGTCGACGACTATGAGCAGGCGGTCGCAGCGAACAACAGTACGGACTACGGATTGTCTTCCTCGATCTACACGCAAAGCCTCCACTATGCGCACCGCGCGGCCACCGATCTGCATTCCGGCGTGGTCTACGTCAACAGCGGAACATCAGCTGCGGAGTCCGGAGTGCCCTTCGGCGGAATGCGCCTGTCGGGAAACGGCCACCGCGAAGTGTCGACGCACGCATTCGACGTCATGACGGAACTGAAGTCCGTCTACATGAGTTTCTGAGAGGACCGTATGTCTGTTGCACTCGAAAATCGCCTGACCATGCTGTCCATGGACCCGCTAACGACAACCGAGGAGGAATCCACTCTCGCGGCATCCGACTATGCGAACCTCACCGCACACCTGCAGGCGGACACAGCGGGAACCATGGCCGGGCAACGTGTGGTAATCGTCGGTGGCGGCGTGATCGGCCTGATGACGGCGCTGTACCTCACGCGTGCGGGGGCCCATGTGGAGCTCTTCGAAGCCGAGTCGCTGGGGGCTGCGGCCTCGGGCCGGAACGCCGGAGGAATCTATGCCTTCGGTCGCGCTATCGGCGAGGTCGCCCTTGCACGCGCCTCCATGGACCTGTGGGAGGACCTCACTCTCGGCGGCCTCGACAGCCACTTCCGCCGCCCGGGCCACGCGATGATCGCGCTCAATGACCACGAGCGAGGCCTGCTGGACATGGCCGAACGCCACTATGCGCTGGCCGGGCTTCCCACCCGGATGCTAACCCCCGACGAGGCGGTCGCCATGCTGCCTGGGGTGTCGCCCGACAATGCGGGGGCGCTGATGGGCACCACGGATGGGCAGGGTTACCCGTTCACCGCGGTCTCGTCGATCATCGCCGAACTGCGCGCGGCGGGCGCGATCATCCGCGACCACTGCCGCGTGCAGTCGGTCATTGAGCTAGGTGGCCAGGCCCGGGGAGTCCGATCGGAGCTCGGTGTCACCGAAGCAGACCACGTCATTCTCTGCGCCGGTCCCTGGCTGGCCGGATTCAGCGAATCGGCCGGCTGTAACCTTGCGGTGCGGCCCCGGCGCTCACAGATCATGGTGACCGAACGGATCGCGGGCATGGAGAACTTCCCCTTCGTTTCGGGCAACCGCGTCTACGCGCGCCGCACCCACGCCGGAAACATCATGATTGGCGGCGGCGGTCCCTGGGAACAGGACGGCTACAACGTCACGAGCTCCTCTGAGGCGATGTCGTTCCTGGGCAAGCACATGTCGGAGCTCTTTCCCGGCCTGGCCGGGGCACCGATCATCCGGGCCTTCGCCGGAACGGTGGAATTGACCGCCGACCACTTCCCGCTGTTCGGCCCGGCGCCCTCCATGGAACGCCTCTGGATTTCGGCCGGGTACAACGGACACGGTTTCGGTTTGTGCGCGGCCATGGGTCGACTCACCGTCGACCTCATCCGCTCAGGTTCGGACAGGGTGCCGCTGCCGGCGGCGGTCAGCGCCGTGGTCGGGGAGTTCGGTCCGGACCGATTCAACTCAAGGCAAGGGAACAGCCATGAATGACCACATGATCTGCCGGTGCGAAGACGTCACCGCCTCCGACGTGAGGGCCGCGATCGACGCCGGCGCCTGCAACGCCCAAGAAGTGAAGATGCGCACGCGGGCCGGTATGGGCCCCTGCCAAGGGCGGGTCTGCCGGCCGGCGGTCGAAGCGATGGTCGGGGTCACCGGCGAGGGAGTGCTGCAGAGCACCAGCAGCATGACGGTGCACCTCCCCGTTCGGCCCGTGTCTTTGCAGGATCTCGTCATCACCAGGGAGCAGTAATGAGAATCACCGGACATCCTGTCCTGCCTGACCTTCCAGCAGAAGAGGTCGGCTTCACCTTCAACGGGGAGCCGTACACGGCCCGCGAGGGCGAGCCCGTTGCGGCGACCCTGCTCGCCAACGGCGTCCGGAAGCTCCGCGTCTCGCCGGTAGCCGGCGAGCCCCGGGGAATCTACTGCGGCATCGGCCACTGCTACGAATGCCGCGTGTGGCTGAACAACGACACCCAGGTGCGCGCGTGCCTGACCCCGGCGACCGAGGGCGACTCCTTCGCGTCAGAGCGGACAGCAGAATGAGCGCCCCGGAAGCGTTCGACCTCGTCGTGATCGGCGGTGGACCAGCCGGACTCACCGCAGCCCGGGATGTCGCGGCCGCGGGGGGCCGGGTCATGGTCGTGGACGAGAACCATGCCATGGGCGGAAAGCTGCGCGGCCAGCTGCATGAGGACCCTGCGGATTCCAGCTGGTGGAAGGGGTGGGAACTGGCCGAACAGGCCGAGAAGGATGCCGTTGACGCCGGAGCTCGGATGATGACGGATGTCGTTGCCTGGGGACTCGAGCCAGGCTGGACGGTTCGATTGACGTACCCGGCAGGCCGGACGGGCGGCCCCAGCCAGCTCACGACGCGTGCGGTGCTCGTGGCTACGGGCGCGGTCGAGCGGCCGATGCCCGTCGCCGGCTGGACGCTTCCGGGCGCGATGACCATCGGTGCGGCCCAGGTGCTCACCAACATCCATAGGGTCAAGCCGGGTCACCGCGTGCTCGTCGTCGGCATGGACGTGCTTTCGCTCACCATCGCTAGGGCGATGCAACTGGCCGGCGTTGACGTTGTGGGCATCGTCCTGCCGCCCACGACTGTAAAGGGCAGCTCCCCCCGAGCCACGCTCGGTCGTCTCGCCCCGATGGCGAAACTCGCACCGGCGAAGTACATGCGACTCGGCGGACATTTCCTCGGGTGGTCCTGGGTCCAGGCCCTCGCTTCGCGGCTGGTTCCCCGGACGCTCCGCATGTGGGGCATCCCGCTCCATCTCCGCACCTCCCTGGTCGCCATCCAGGGAACGGACCAAGTCACTGGCGCGGCCCTGGTCAACGTCACAGCCGACGGGACGCCGATTCCCGGAAGCGAACGCAAGGTCGCCGTCGATGCGGTCTGCCTCGCCAACGGACTGATCCCGCTCAACGAACTCCTGGCAACGCTGGACTGTTCCTTCGTCCGCTCTCCCGACCTCGGGGGAACTGTTCCCGTGCACAGCGACACCCTGCGGACCCAGCTCGACGGAATGTACGTCGCCGGCAACTCGATCGGCATCGAGAGCGCCAAGATCGCCGAGAAACAGGGCGCACTGGTCGCGCTGAGCATCATCGACGACCTGGGCCTCTCCTCCCGGCACGGCGGCGACGCGGCCGGGGCCGCACTCGAGCTCATGGGCGCCCGGCGCACCATGGAGTTCCAGTTCGATGCCAACGTGCAGCGAGGCCACGACGACGTCCAGCGCGCGTGGGAAAAGAGCGGCGACCGGGCATGAGCACGCGCCGGCTTGGTCTTGCCTTCTTCTATCACGAATCACACTCGTTCAGCCCGCTCCGCACGAACCTCGACGCCTTCCGCCAGGAGGCCCTACTGAGCGGCGAAGATCTGATCGAGGCCTACCGCGGCACGAAGACGGAGCTCGGCGGTTTCCTCGACGCGCTCGAGGAAACCGAATTCGTACCGGTTCCGCTGGTCGCGGCGGCGGCCTCTCCGGCCGGCCAGGTGACTACTAGGGCCTATGAGCAGATTCGCGGCGACATGCTGACGGCCCTCGGGGGCGCCGGCGAACTCGACGGACTGCTCCTGGCGCTTCACGGAGCCATGGTCGTGGATGACTACCAGGACCCGGAGACCGACCTGATCGAGCACATCCGGCGGGAGCGGGGGCCGGCGTTCCCGATTGCCGTGACGCTGGACCTGCACGCGAACGTAACCCGCGGGCTCATCGACCAGCGGACATCCTGCTTCGGTTTCCAGACCTACCCGCACGTTGATGCGTACGAGCAGGGCGTGCGCGCCGCAACCGCGTTGATACGCCAAGTCCGGGACGGAATCACGTACTACCAGTGCTTCGCCAAGCTGCCCGCGCTCCTGCCGAGCGTCAACATGCGCACGGCCGAAGGCCCGATGCACGAGGCGGTCACCGCGGCCCAGGACTGGGAGAAGAGGGACGGCATCGTCGCGGCGAGCGTCTTCGGCGGGTATCCCTACGCAGACATTGCAGGTGCCGGTGCGAGCGTCGTCGTACTGGCCACCGACCGCGCGCTGGGCGAGGAGAGCTGCCGGGGCCTTGCATCACTGCTGTGGTCACTGCGCGGTGAGTTCGTCACCGAGCTGCCCGGCGCGGCGGCCGCTGTCGCGTTGGCGGTGAAGCCCGAGCGTCTTCGGCCGGTCGTGCTGGCTGACATCGCCGACAACCCGCTGAGCGGCGGCAGCGCTGACACGACGGCCCTGGTCGCCGAGGTGCTCAACGCGCACGTGCCGAAGTCGCTGATTGGCGCCTTGTGCGATGCAGAGGTCGTCGCGCAGTGCCGGGCCGCGGGGGAGGGCGCCACCATCGGCATCCGTCTGGGCGGGAAAATATCGCCCGAATTCGGTCCGCCGCTCGACCTCGAGGTAGACATCATTCGCGTCAGCGATGGGCGGTTCCGCAACACTGGTCCGATGAACACCGGACTCCAGGTCGACGTCGAAGGCGCCGTGCACCTGCGCGCCCAGGGGACCGACATCCTCGTGACCGGGCGGCCGATCACCGCGAACGACCCGGAGCTGTTCGGGCACATCGGGCTGGACGTCACCGGCTACGACCTGCTGGTCATGAAGGTCAAGAACCACTTTCGCGCAGCGTTCGAACCCCTGGTCGGGGACATCATCTACGTGGACGCACCGGGTGTGGCATCGAATGACTTCTCCACCTTTCCGTTCCGAAACCTGCCCGCCGGCCTGTGGCCCTTCGACCTCTCCGCGACCTTCACGCCCGACGTCAGGGTGGCCGTCATCCCGGGTGCGCTCGCTGCTGACAGGATTCCACAGTGACGGGCAAGGACCGGTTCACCCTCAGGGCGGCCGTCCTCGAGGATGCGGACGCCCTCGGGACGCTCCACATCGCGGTCTGGCGGGCCACCTATGAAACCTGTATGGACCCGAATTTCCTAGCGGGCCTGGACACCGCCGACTGGATCGCCGACTGGCGGAAGATCCTGTGCACGGACGACGGGAGACGCACGATCGTCGCGGTTGATCCCGAACGAGACGGCGCTATTGTCGGATTCGCCTCGGCGGGGCCTTCGCACGACGCCGAGCCGATTGCCGAAACGGAGTTGTACGTTCTGAACACCGACGTCAGCTGCCACGGCTCCGGAGTGGCTGCCCGGCTGCTGGAAGCTGTCCTGCTTCACCAGTCGGCGTCGCTCTGGGTCGTCGAGCAGAACGACCGCGCCCAGGCCTTCTATCGCAAGCATCGTTTCGTCGTCGAAGGTGCCCTGAAGTGGGACCCGGAAGCGGGAGCGCAGGATGTCCGCATGAGGCGGTAACTCGCCGGATTGGCTGGAGTTCCGGGCTCACCAACCACGAGAAAGTCGTCTGCCCACACCACCCGCTCTGGCTCGGCGACGGCGTCGAGCCGCCCGGAAACCAGATTTCCAGGCGCACCTGCCCGGGCATTACGGCCGCATCACGCCATCACCGAAATCTCATCAGCCGGTTCGGCCGCACCAGAGTCTGCACAGCCTTCCACATCTCCGCATACATCAACCGGCACTGGTATGAGAACTTCCACCACTTCGACGAGTTCGCCCGCCTCCACAAGCGCTTGACCGTCGCAGACTGTGATCAACCGAGCGAGATCGCGCGGTGGGATCCGCACATCCACACGCCGGGCACACTACAGAAAGACCAGTTCGGCGGGGATTAAGCGGGGGAACCCTACATCGAGGCGATCGATAAATCGGAGCCTATCGAACTAGCTTCATTGAAACGAAGTTCGCCGCAACCTGTCTGTGCGCTGAGTGCGACCCCGTGCTGTTCGTTCTCGACCCCGCTCAGCGGCTCAGAGCGATGGGGTCTGCGCGGCAAACCGTCCGGTCGTCAACGATCGCCTCGCCGGTCGCGACCGTCCGTCTTCGCGAGCACATCGGACAGTAGCTCACGGGCCACGGCCGCGGGATGGGCCGCCCACCAACCACTCAGTGCGGAATACCCTTGCCAGGCGAGGATCCCCACCGCGAAGGAGGCGAGGGTGGCGAGTAGTGGGAATTCGACCGCGAGAAGCGGGAAGACCTGCCAATGGACGAGGTAAACGAACAACGATGCCGACGCCACGACGCCCAGCACCGGCACCAGAATCCGCGGAAGGGGCACCGCCGGAATCCACAGGAGGAGGAGCAGTCCCGCGATCGCGATCGCCTCGCGGGCCGGGTCGCCGAAGAACCCAGGGACGGTGAGCACGACGACCGCCGAGCTCAGCCCGCCCTTGACGTCCGTGGCACGCGCGATGAGCCAGCCGAGCGCGATGAGCCAGAGCACGACCAGTGACGATCTCGCCGGTGTCCAGCCGCACAGAGTCCTCATACGCGCGGCGACCTGGTTGCCTGGCGGGAACGGGATACTCATGCCCGTAATTGGTGCGAAAGCCGATGCGGGCCGGTATGGTGGTGCCGAGGCTCACAAGACTCACAGATCCAACAAGACTCACAAGATACACAGCCACTCACAAGGAGTCCACCATGGAGAACCCATTCCGGCCATCAGCCGGCGCGACACCGCCGGAAATTATCGGCCGCGCAGGCCTTCTCGACGAGTTCGCCTACGGCCTACGACTGGGCTCAGGTGCGCCGGGACTTCTCACCATCTTCACCGGTGCCCGTGGCATCGGCAAGACCGTCATGCTCGGTGCCGCCCACGACATGGCCAGGGAACGCGGATGGGCCGTGATCTCCGAGACGGCCACCGGCGGTTTTATGGGAAGGATCGGCGAATCCATGCGCCAGCTGGCCGAGGAACTCGGCAACGGGCCGCAGGGTCGCCGGATCACCGCGGTCTCCGCCGCCGGCTTCAGCCTCACGACAGAGCTCCCGCCTGAACGTCAGGTCGCCTGGCGGAACCTCGCTGAAGAACTCCTCCGGCTCCTCCAGGGCCGTGGTACCGGTCTGGTCATCACCGTGGACGAAATCCACGCCGCTGACCGTGCTGAACTGGCGCAACTGGCCGCCAGTGTCCAGCACCTGATCCAGGACCGGCTTCCCATCGGCCTGGTCTTCGCCGGCCTGCCGGCCGCGGTGTCGGACCTGCTCAACGAAGGCGTGGCGACCTTCCTTCGCCGCGCCGACAAGATCGACCTGCATGCGGCCGCAGTCCGGGATGTGGAGACATCGTTCGCCGACACGTTCGCGACGGCGGGGTTCAACATCTCACCGGCCCTGGTCCGGCAAGCCTCTGAAGCAACAGGGGGATACCCGTTTCTCATCCAGCTGGTCGGCTACTTCCTCTGGCGGGAAGCCGAAAGCAACGAGGGCGCGCTCGACGCGGAGGCTGTCAGCAGGGCCATTGAAGCCGCCCACCGACGCAACGCACGCACCGTGATCGAAGCGGCTCTCTCGACAGCCTCACCCAAAGACATGGAATTCCTTCACGCCATGGCCAAAGACGACGGACCGTCGGTCACCGGCGACATCGGGCAACGGCTGGGCGCCAAGACAAACCTTGTCGCCAACTACCGGACACGGCTCCTGGCAGCCGGACTCATTGAATCGGTAGGGTTCGGCAAAGTCGACTTCGCCATCCCCGGTCTACGCCGGTATCTCAGTTCGAAGCCCACGGACTAAGCCGCCCACCGAGTCTGACAAAGTGTCCGCGAAGTCGGCGAGCCTGCCGGCTATCCGTGGGCGGCAAAGGAGCGAGCGGCCGAGATGACCTTCGGGCCGATTTCGTCCAGTGGCCCGCCACGCAACAGGGCAGCTGGGGACTGGTCATCCAACTCCGGGTTCATGCCCTGGAACCACGCCTGGATCGTCTTCGCACTCTCACACTCGATCAGAATGCCGGCAACATAATAAGAGGTACGAAGTCTCTGTACGACGTCCGCACCAGGTGCACGAGAGCCTTCCGCCCATTCACGCACGGAGCGCGTGTTCGAAACGCGGCCCAAGTAGGCGACGAGCCGGGCGCCGAGGATCTCGCGCAGACCAGTGACGATCCCGCCGGTGTCCAGCCGCACAGAATCGGCGTACGCGCGGTGACCTGGTTGGGAAGCGGGGACGGGAATACTCATGCCCGCAATTCTTCCGCGTCACGGACTCAATAGCAAGGATCGCTCGTGTTTTCGCGGGCAATATAACAAGTCAAATAACATCCGATATGACCGATAATGGTTATTATGTTCGTTTTAAAGTGCATCTATTGCAGAATGTGCTGAATAGAGTTCTCCTGATATCGGCTTCGGCGAAAGTCGAAGACAGCGCGAACTCCCACGATTCACACTGGGATGCGGCGAGTTCGGCCGGCGTTTGGCAGCCCCCACGGGTCAGTCTTTGCGTATGTTCACGCCCGTGCTGCGAAGTCGCTCTTGTCCTGGGCGATTCTGCCGTCTAATGTGAGTGAGTGCTCACATCATTTATCGAGACGGATGCGTCCGCAGCCTCCATCACCACTGACGGCCTGCTGCGCCAGTTCGGCAGCCTGACTGCACTTGACCGGGTCACCGTGACTCTTCCCCGGGGCGGTGTGGTCGGCCTCCTCGGCCCCAACGGATCCGGCAAGTCGACTTTGATCCGCATCCTGCTTGGGCTCATTCCTTCCACGTCGGGCCAGGCCACCGTGCTCGGCCACCCGACCACGAAACCGGCCCGCTACGCGGGCGACGTCGGAGCGCTCATCGAGGCACCGTCGTTCGTTCCGGGGCTCTCGGCTCGTAAGAATCTTCTGTCGCTGGCTCGTCTGCGCGGCTTGCCCGCGACCCGGGTCGCCGAGGTCATTCGCATCGTGGGTCTCGAGGGTCGGGAAAACGAGTCCGTTCGCCGTTTCTCACTCGGGATGAAGCAGCGGCTCGGCATCGCCGCGGCGTTGCTGCCTGACCCCGCCCTGCTGATCCTCGATGAGCCCACCAACGGCCTGGACCCGGCTGGGATCGTGGAGATTCGGCAGTTGCTCAAGACTCTGGCGGCTGAGGGGCGCACGGTGGTGGTCTCATCCCATCTGCTCGCCGAGATCCAGGCGGCATGCGATTATCTCGTCATCATCCGTTTCGGCGAGCTGATGTTCTCGGGACCGATGGGCGAGCTGCTCGACAAGGCCGGTGCGCGCATCGAGGTTGCCCCGGAGCATCCCGCTGATGTCGACCGGCTGCGCGTTGCTCTCGCGGCGGCGGGGTGGTCGCTCGAGGATGACTCGCTCGTCGTGCACGGCTCCGCCGCCGACGCGGGGGCGCTCAATCGTGCTGCACACGAGGCCGGCATCACGCTCAGCCGACTGACCCCGATCGACGAATCCCTCGAGGACGTGTTTCTCAAGATGACGGCGGCACCGACCCGCGACCCAGTAGCTGCCTCTCAGGGCGCCCGAAAGAAAGCTGCCACCAATGCGTGAGCTACGAAGCGAACTCACCCGTCTCAACCGACGGGGAATCTGGCTCGGGTGGCTGGGCCTCATGGCGGTCTTCGCCGTGCTGATCAACACGGTGATCTACACAATCGCAGCGAACGGGTCTGCACCTCCCGGCGGAGGTCCGGGAGTCGCTTTCCCTAGCGTGGCGACTCTGGAGAGTTCATCGGGAATTGTCGCGGGAGTCTCCTCGGCGGCCAGCATGTTCGGAGTGATCACGCTGTCGTTCTGGGCCATTGCAACCGCCTCGGACTACAGCACGGGCCTGATCCGCCTGCTTGCCGCTGCCCAGCCACACCGCTGGAGGCTGCTGCTCGGAAAGATCGGCGCCCTGCTGATCTGGACGGCCCTGGCAACGACGGTGGCGGTAGTCGTCAACCTGGCGGCCGCGCTCCCCTCGGCGGAAGCCGCGGGAATCTCCACTGAACTCTGGATGGATGACCTGGCCAGCGAGATCGCACGCGCCTGGTTGACTTCGTTCAGCGCCAGCGTGGTCTGGGGAATCATCGGACTCGTGCTCGCCCTGCTGAGCCGTTCCGCGGCGATCGCCATCTCGGTGGGAATCGGGTGGGTTCTCCTCATCGAGACGATCATCAAGACCGCGTCGAGTGAAGCCGGCCAGTGGCTGCCCGGAACTACTCTCACCGCACTGGCGCAGGGTGGAACCGATGACCTGACTTTTGCGGCGGCCATTCTGATCGGCTGCATCTACGCGGCAGTCGGCCTCATCATCGGTCTCGTGATCTTCATTCGCAGACCGATAACCGAATAGTCCGATTGGATAGACCTATGAACGCCCGCGGAGACACCACCCGAAAACGCCTCATCGACGCGACCACGGCCCTCGTTCGAGAGGTCGGCTACGCCAACGTCCGGACTCGCTCGATAGCGGTGGCGGCGGGTGTCGCCGAGGGCACCCTCTATCGGCACTTCGCCGACAAGCGGTCACTCTTCTACGCCGCGGTGCTGGATCGCAACGCACCCATCGTCGCAGCAACGGCGACGCTACCCTCCCTGGCCGGACGGGGCACAGTGCTCGAAAACCTACTCGAAGTCATTCGAAAACTTGCCCAGCTTCAGGAGGACCTGCTGCCGCTGGAGCAGGCGATGATCGCCGACCCGACCCTCGCACCGCTCCGCGGAGAACGGGTACAGATGCCACTGGAGGGGCCGCCGCACGATATCGCCCGCTATCTCGCCGCGGAGCAGTCCCTCGGCCGGGTTCGCGCCGAGTGTGACCCTACACTCGCCGCGATTTCGCTGCTGGCGATGCTGTTCGGCCTGGCCGTTCATCCACTATTGGGCAACGATCTCGCGAACTCGGAGCTCCTCGGCGCTTCCGTCAGTTATTTTGTAGACGGAGTCGGCGCCCCGGCCACACAACCCAAACTCCTCGCGTAAAAGTCGACGTGTACTGGGCCATGCAACGCCCAGCTTGGTGCCTGCGACAGCCGCGGACCTCTTTTACCATTGCCGTTACCGTTCGCCCTCGCGAGTGCGCTGCCCCATCTGACCAACTGGATTCCAATTCGGGGCAAGCACAAGCATTAGGTGAGGGACTTTAGACCGGCCAGGCGGAGGACGGCAGCTAGCCCTTCGGACGTCCCGGGCCAGTGTCGTTGGACCGCGTCACTGCCTGCCCGGCGAGTCGCGAAACGGAGAGCGAGCGCGACCACGATGGCGTCGTCCGCGTAGCCGAGAACCGGTATGAAATCAGGGATCAGGTCAATGGGCGACAGCAGGTAGACCAAGAGAACGGCCAGCCAAATACGAACTCCAATCGACACGGATCGATCACAAGTTAGGCGTTTGAGAAGCCGGGCGACGTCAGGAGCAAGGCGAAGAAGGCCACGAAGCGAAGCGCCGCCAGGATGCCGGCGCTGCTCGATCCAGAGGAGCAGGACAATGGCCAGCCAGAGCACGAGCAACCCCCCGAGCACGCCAAGAGCGATTCCCCACCAGGACGTCATGACTTGCGTCCGCAAAAATCGAGTTTCCACTCGTCGAGCAACATCGAGCGAACGTTGGATGTCATGCTCTGATTCTTGCAGTGGAGACGTCCAACGAACCCTCGCGCCGCACGCTCGCCCACCGGCTCCAGGTAAGGGGCACGATGGACAAGGGGCAGGACATTAAAGCCCCCGAGAGCACCCCTACTTTGCGAAGCAGGCTACTCTCACCCCCGCTGCTCACTACAGGACTGGAGCCGGCTCGATGGCGGGGCTCGTGTAATGGATGGCTCGTGCGCGGATTGCTCTGTACGTCGATGAGATTGAGACCTACCGTGCACGTCCGTCGTCACGGGATCGCTGCTCGTCGGGCTCTGTCGCCTGGTCGCCGCGGGTGGCCTGTCTGGCCTTCACGGTGAGGCCGGCTGCGCGCTGTTCTTCACACGGCCGGCCGTAGCCCGGTTCGCGGCGCGCATCGCGTCAACCACGGTGAGCGGCTTCTACCGACCCTCATCGGCCGCGCTCGCTAGCGTCCTTTGAGCCTGCATCGTCTGCGAGGCAGCTACGCGGGCCGCCAGCTCCGCACCAATTCCGCGCTCTTGGAACGCCTCTGAGGTGGCCGGCGTTTGTGCCGGGTCGACTTTGTACCGGTCGCGGAACACGGCCACTTCGACCGCAAGGCATGCCCACTGCTATCAGTGGGCGCCCTCGGCCGCTAGGTCACCAAGCTGCTGCGCCCACGCGGGCTGCTACGCCGCGATCGCAGTGCCCCGTGCCTCGAGGCACACAGTGAGGTACTCATACCGGTCGGCCAAGTAGTCCCGCCGTGCAGGATCGGTAGCGACGGCGTGGAGTACCCGACGATCGGCAATCCTTGCCGACACTGCAGGTCAAATGCTAGGTCAGCGGCGGGGTGTCCTGGGGGTTGGCCTCGTTGGGGGTGTCGCTATCCGTGTACTCGCCTTCAACGTCCGGGTCAGTTGTGGCACGCCCGTCAGCTGGGGTCGTCGCGTCGGCTTCAGGTTCCGTGTCGGTGTATTCGCCGTCGGACTCGGGGTTGGGTTTCATTAGGGGCTTCCTTCTGCCAGGGTCCCCTGACGGTATCTCTCCGACTGCGTGATCGCAATGACAACTTCACCAGCCATCGCAGTCATAGGAACTTTTCCCGCTGAGTGATTTACCGTTCAAGGCCCTCATCCCGGGTGCGCGGGTCATCTGCCTGTGTCGCTTGGTCACCGCGCGTAGCCTGGCGGGCCTTGACGGTGAGTCCCGCGGCGCGCTGCGCGTCCCGCTGCTTGTCGGCCGTGGCCCGGTTCGCTCCCCGCATCGCGTCCAGCGCGGTGGACGGATTCCGACGGCCAGCCTCAGGCGTCCTCGGCGGGGTGCCCTGAGTCTGCTTCTCCTGCAGCTCTGTCACGCGAGCCGCGAGCTCCGCACCAACACCGCGTTCACGGTAGGCCACAGGAATGGCCGCGGTCTGGGACGGGTCGACCTTGTACCGGTCGCGGAAAACATCGACTTCAGCGGCGAGGCGCACCCACTCCTGACGACTGTTGCTTTCGGCCGGGACGTCGCCGAGCTGCTGCGCCCAGTCGGGCTGTTCGACGGCGATCGCCGTGCCGCGTTCCTCGAGGCGGACGGCCAAGTACTCGTACCGTTCGGCGAGATGATCGTGCCAGGCGGGGTCGGTGCCTGCGGCGTCGAGCACCCGCCGGTCGGCGATCCACGCCGGCACCGCCGGACGCTCCCCCACTGCCGACGCCTGGTCGACGGGTGCCGTTTCGATGCGGCGCTCCATCCGGTGGGAGAGGACGGCGCCGGCGTCGTCGGCGGTGCCGCGTTCTCGTTCGTTCCACGAGTCCCGCAGCAAAGTGGCCGGGTCAAGGCCCTGGGTTTCGGCGCGGGTAAGGGCGGCGGTGACGGCTCCCCAGCTCTCGGAGCTGGTGAGGTTCCGGGCATCTGTCTCGTCGAGGGTGTGGCCCACGAGTCGATTGAAGCGGACGGTTTTGGCGCGTTCGGCGACGTCGCCGTACTGATCGATGAGGGTGACCAGGTCATCGACTCGGGCTTGTTCGGCGCGGATGGTTTCGGTGGCGGAGAGCATCCCGTCGCTGTGACCGGCGATGGTGTCCAGGACGTCACTCATCGGCTGGGCATCCTCGGTCTCGACGTAGAGGTGGTTGGCTTCCTTGCCGCGGGTCAGCCCGACGTAGACGAGTTCGCGGGAGGTGGAAGAGTCGGCGAGGACGTGCGCGGTGTCCGCGGTCATGCCCTGGGCCCGGTGAATGGTCGACGCGTAGCCGAGCTCGACGTTGTTCTGCACGTACTCGGCGGGGAGGGTGATGCGGCCGCCGTGCCCGGCATGGGTGACGGTCAACGCCCCGTCGGCTTGCACCTTCCCCACGATCCAGACGTCACCGTTTTTGACCCGGTCGGTTCCGCGCCCGGTGCGGAGGGTGGCGTCGTTGAGGCGGGTCACGATCCTGTCCCCCTGGTACGCGGCCAATCCGTCGCGCAGCTGCGAGGAATTCTTCCCGGATACGAGGCCGGCGCCCATCCGGTTGGCCTGGGCCCTCGTGTTGAGGTCGGTGACGGTCACGTTCTGTTGGGCGAGCATGACGACGTTTTTGCTGGCTTCGTCGTCGTGCTGCCAGGCGGCGAAGACGTGGTCGGTCATCCGGTCGATGCCGCCAGCGGTGACCCGGTTGTTGTCGACGTACCAGCGGAATGGGTCCCCCACCGTGGCAGGGTCGCGGAGCTGCCGGGTTGCTTCGGCTTCGGCTGGGGATGTGAACCGGTGGATCTCCTCCAGCTTGACCGAGCCGACTTCGCGTTCCAGCAGGCGCAGCGCCCCTCCGGACTCAACGGCGGCGAGCTGCCGGTCGTCACCGATCAGGCGCACGTGCGCCCCGTGACGCTCAGCAATGCTCGTGACCTTAGCCAGGTTCAGGGTGCCGGCCATGCCGGCCTCGTCGACGACGATGATGTCCCCCGCCCGCAGCTTCAACTCGTCCGGGTGGCGACTGTCCGGGGTCGCGTCCCCGTGGGTGTCGTAGGCGCGGACGAAGGAGTGGATCGTGGCCGCCGGGACCTCGACGGCGTCGCGGAACACGGCGGCCGCCGTCGCAGACGGGGCCAACCCGATCAGGCGGCCGCCAGCTTGCTCGGTGGCGCGGGCGGCCAACGCGAGAGCGGTGGTCTTCCCGGCACCGGCAGGCCCGGTCGCGACGACAAGGAGCGTGCCGGAGGTCGTGAACTCACGTGCCGGGGCCCGCTGCCCGGCATCCAACGGTCCGGTGTGGCGGGCGGCGGTGCGGTCGAACTCGGCCACCGTGATGGGGGCGATCGTGCGGGTGCGGCCGGCGGCCAACAACGTGTCTTCGGCGGCGAGGAGGCCGGTGGAGGTGAAGAGCATGCGGCCCTTGTGCTCGTAGATGCTCGACCCGTCCCGGCGAGTCAGAGGCTCGAAGGAACCGTGCGGGGCGGGCGGCGTCACCGCGATCGAGTCCGTCTCCAGCGCACGCCGGGTGATGAGCTCAACCGTGCCTTCTGGTACGGGGCCGCGACTGTTTTCTTTCTGGACCCAGCGGCGGGCTTCGGCCTCGATCATGTGCGGACCCCAGACCGCGTGATGCTCCGACACCGTCCCTACGACCTCACGCGCAGCCCGATCCACATCCACCACCCGCGACTCCCCCGGCCTGCTGCCCATGGTCGCCGCTGCGGCGCGCGCATCCTTGAGGAGGTTGGTGACGGTGGCGGCGCCGACGCGTTCGGCGGCCTTCGCGGCCCACTCGTGTCAACGACTGGTGAATACTGACCCCGTGGCGTCGTTTGAATTCGGACCCCTCCGTAAGACCCTTGGAGGGTGATAACAGTGGAGAACTGGGCAGAGATACGTCGGTTGCATCGATCGGAGAAGATCCCGATCAAGGAGATCGCAAGGAAGTTGGGGATCGCGCGGGTCACGTCCCGCTGAGTGGTGGAATTTCTCAACACCATGCAGGTCAGTGGTTTTAGTCTAGGCGGTGGCGAGTTCGGGGAGGATCACCGCCTCGTCGAGGACCTCGATGGGGTTGTTCATGACGGCCAGCTCGAGCATCGAGGCCTCGGAGAAGTAGCGTCTTTCGCCAGCTTCCCACTCGTCGTGCTGCTCGATCAACTCCGACCCGGCCAGGCGCAGCAGGGCCGCGGCGTTGGGGAAGACGCCGACGACGTCGGTGCGGCGTTTGATCTCCTTGTTCACCCGTTCGAGCGGGTTCGTGGACCAGATCTGGCGCCAGTGCCGCTTTGGGAAGCCGGCGAAGGCGAGGAGGTCGGGTTGCGCGTCGACGAGCATCGCCGCGACCTTCGGGTGCGAGCGGTCCAGCATCGTGGTCACCTCGCGGA
>NZ_SOGU01000023.1:0-24897 GCF_004403275.1 Cryobacterium sp. TMT4-10 | reverse complement strand
TGCGGCTTTCCGCACCTGTGGGGTACGTTTGAATACATTACGGTCCCCCGGCGGGCCCGTCAAAACCAGTGCAACCCCGGGCGTGTCACGCCCCGCGGCTACTGAACGAAAACGCCGGCCAGGGTCTTCTTACCGCGGCGGAGAACGGCGACGCCCCCGGGAAGCACGGCGCCTTCGATCGTCTGATCGTCGCTCAGCACCTTCACGTTGTTGAGGTAGACGCCACCCTGGCTGATCGCACGCCGGGCTTCGCTCAGGCTGGCGGTGAGCCCGGTGTCCACCAGCAGCTGCACCACGGGTGCGTGCGGAGCGGTCGTGGTGTTGGGGAGTTCCCGCAGCGCCGCTTCCAGCGTGGCCTCGTCGAGGTCGGCCAGGTCACCCTGACCGAAGAGTGCGTGCGCGGCCTGGATGGCGGCATCCGTCGCATCGCGCCCGTGCACGAGGCTCGTGACCGACACGGCGAGGGTGCGCTGGGCCAGCCGTTTGAACGGCTCGGTCGCCACAGCGGTCTCGAGCTCCTCGATCTCGGCCCGGGTGAGGAAGGTGAATACCTTCAGCCGGTTGATCACGTCGGCATCGTCGGTGTTGAGCCAGAACTGGTAGAACGCGTACGGGCTGGTCAGGGTGGGGTCGAGCCAGACGGCGTTGCCCTCGCTCTTGCCGAACTTGGTGCCGTCACTGTTGGTGATCAGGGGGGTGCCGATGGCATGCGCGCTCTCCCCCTCCGCCTTGCGGATGAGGTCGATGCCGCTGGTGAGATTGCCCCACTGGTCGCTGCCGCCGGTCTGGAGCACGCAGCCGTAGGTGCGGAAAAGTTCGAGGAAGTCCATCCCCTGCAGCACCTGGTAGCTGAACTCGGTGTAGCTGATACCGGCGTCCGAGTTCAGACGGGCGCTCACGGCATCCTTCTTCAGCATGCTGCCGACGCGGAAGTACTTGCCGATGTCCCGCAGGAAATCGATGGCGCTGAGCGGGGCGGTCCAGTCCAGGTTGTTCACGAGGGTGACGGCGCTGTCGCCCTCCGAACTGAGGAAGCGGGAGACCTGGGCCTGGAGGTAGCCCACCCACTCGTTGACGACATCCCTCGAGTTCAGGGTGCGCTCGGCGGTCGGGCGCGGGTCGCCGATCAGGCCGGTGGATCCGCCGACCAGCCCGAGCGGTCGGTGCCCGGCCAGCTGGAGGCGGCGCATCAGCAGCAGCTGAACGAGATTGCCCAGGTGCAGGCTGGGTGCGGTCGGGTCGAAGCCGCAGTAGTACGTGACCGGCGGGCCGGCGAGCAGCGCGCGCAGTTCGGCGGCATCCGTCGAGACCTGCACCAGGCCACGCCAGGAGATCTCCTCCCAGACGTCGTCGAAGGTCGGGTCATTGGCTTGCAGGGCGAGGATCGCTGGATCTGACACGAGCCAAGGCTACCAGCGCCCGAACTGGGCCCGCCGGATCACCTCTGAACCTTCATTGCGAATTATTAAGTCTGCAAGCTGAACTGGTGTATATTCAGCCTGGACACTTCATCTGTTCCCGGTGCGAGAGGAGTCTTCCGTGTTTGTGATCACCGCTGACCAGATCGACAGCCGCAACGATCGCGATCGTGCCGGCGAGATGATCGACGCCCTCATCGCCCGTTTCCCCGGAGCCTTCATCCTCCCGCCCGATCAGACGGCGGGCGACGAGATCCAGATGCTGCTGACGGATGCCCGCAGCACCCTAGACGTGATCCTGGACCTACAGCGTTCCGGGCATTGGAGCATCGGGCTCGGGATCGGCGAGGTGCGCCGCCCCCTGCCGGCCTCGGCCCGCCAGGCATCCGGGCACGCGTTCGTCGGCGCCCGGGCCGCGGTGACGCGCGCCAAGAAAGCGGAGGGCCGGTTCGGCCTCGAGCTCGCCGGCCCGACCGGCGCTCCCCCGCTGCTTGGCGCCGAGGAGGTCGAGGCCCTCGTGACCACGCTGTTGCTGCTGCGCCAGCGCCGCACGACGGAAGGCTGGGCGGCCGTGGACCTGCTCGGCCGGGGCCTGACCCAGGTGGAGATCGCCGCGGCGCTCGAGATCTCGGCGGCGGCCGTCAGCCAGCGACTCCGCAGCGCCCTGTGGCGCGTGGACCAGTCCGCGCAGCCCGCACTCGTTAGGCTCTTGGAGAACCTCCAGCACGCCACGACAGAAACGGGCCCTGCCGCATGACCTCTTCGTCCTTCCAGATCGTGGCGTACCTGTACTGGCTCCTGCTGATCCTGGTCACGACGGGTTCGCTGTTCTTCGCGGTCCTGGCGTTCCGGCAGCACAAGCAGCAGTTCGCCGCCATCGCCGCCGGCGGCCTGGCCGCGGCCCTGCTGATCGCATCCGTGCCCGCCCCCGGCGGCGCCAGTGTGTTCGGCACCATCCTCGGCATGCTGGCCCTCGGCCTGGCGGTCGTCGGCGGCGGGCCCGCAGCGCTGCTCGCACTCCGGCTGGCCACGCACAACAGCGTGACGCCCGGCCAGCACGGCGGCATCCTGGTGGAGAACGCCGGGTCGGCGGCCTCTGACTCGGGGGTTCCCGCCCAGGCCGGCACCGACGAGCCCGGCACCGGTGAGGCCCGCACCGACCAGGCGAAGCCCCAGCACGCGGTGCACGAGGTGCTGCGCGGCGGCCTGATGATCGGGATCCTTGAGCGGCTGGCCGTGGCGGGCGCGATCCTCGCCGGCTTCCCGGAGGCCCTCGCCATCGTCGTGGCGATCAAGGGCGTCGGCCGGTTCACCGAGCTGGCCGCCGCCGAGGCGCGGGAGCGATTCATCATCGGCACCCTCGCCAGCCTGATCTGGGCCTGCGCGTGCGCGGCCCTCGTGCAGATCGCGGTCGCCTAGCGAGTCTTCGCGGCCTCGGAATCGGCCAGCGGCACCGCTGGGCGTCGCGGCGCACCCTGTGGTCGCGGGCGCACGTTGTAACCAGCGCCCGCGGCAAGAGGGTGGGCCGCGAGCCTCGGGTGGGGTCCCTTGGGGCGCGGTGGCTCGCCGCGGCCAGGCGACCCGGATCTGCTGCCCGGCCCGGGACATCCGTGGCCACCGCGTTCAGCAACTGCGGAGATTTTCGCAACACGCCGTTGGGGCGGGCGCCGAAAGCGGTGATTCTCGAAAATCTCCGAGATCACGTGACGACGGATGCCCCGGCCGGGTCCGTCTGCGGAATGGCATGGCGGGGCGTCGCGGCGCACCCTGTGGTCGCGGGCGCACGTTGTAACCAGCGCCCGCGGCAAGAGGGTGCGCCGCGAGCCTCGGGCTGGGCTGGCTGGCCGGTTGGGCTGGGTCGGGTCCCTCGGGGCGGGCCGGTTGGGCTGGGTCGGGTCCCTCGGGGCGGCGTGGGACGGTTTCCTTGGGGCGCGGTGGCTCGCCGCGGCCGGGCGACCCGGATCTGCTGTCCGACCCGGAACATCCGTGGCCACCGCGTTACTAGCTGCGGAGATTTTCGCAACACGCCGTTGGGGCGGGCGCCGAAAGCGGTGATTCTCGAAAATCTCCGAAATTACGTGACGACGGATGCCCCGGCGCTGGCCCAGGGATGGCCCGAACCTAACGACGGTGGGGCTCAGTGCCCCGCTTCGGATGCGGCCGGTAGGGCGACACCGACGCGTCATCGGGGATCCAGAATCGCCACGGGTACTCGGCGCCTCCGCCGGGGCCGCTCACGCCGGTTCGGGGGCCGCTCCGGAATTCGCTCGGCTGCTCCGGCAGGGTGAGCTCGAACGGGGCCCGGCTGAGGTCCGCGCCGTCGTCGGCGAGCCCGATGCCGAGCGCCACCGTGAGCCGGGCCGGGCCGCGCCCGAGGTCGCGGTCGCTGCGTGCGGTGGGGCGTCGCATCCGTGCCTCGTCGACACCCGCGATGATCTCGCCGGCGCGCAGCAGCACCGCGGACGCCTCCCCCGGCTCCGAGCAGACGATGTTCGCACAGACGTGCATGCCGTTGCTGAAATACGCGTACAGGTGACCGGGCTCGCCGAACATGGCCGCGTTCCGCCGGGTCTGCCCGCGGAAGGCGTGCGATCCGGGGTCGAGGCCGAGCCCGAGATAGGCCTCGACCTCGGTGATGCGAAGCAGCACCCCGTCCCGGCCGATCACCGCGCCCAGCAGTAGCGGCGCGACCTCCAGTGCGGGTCGCGCCAGCAGGCTGCGGCCGGGGATCACACCCGGAGAGCGGCCGCCAGGACCCCCACCCGGGCGACCAGCACGGCGCGCTGCTCGGCCACGCGCACCGGGGCGGTGCCGCCCTGGCCGTCGCGGCGGGAAACCGAACCGGTGATGGTGAGCACCTCGCGCACGTCCGGCGTCAGGTGCGGTGACAGCGCGAGCAGCGCCGCGTCGTCCACCTCGTGCAGGTCGAGCCCGTTCTGCTCCGCGTGCTTGACCAGCGCGCCGGTGATTTCGTGGGCGTCGCGGAAGGTGACCTGATGCTTGACCAGCCACTCGGCGACATCCGTTGCCAGGGAGAAGCCCTGCGGCGCCAGCTCGGCCATGCGGTCGGTGTGGAAGGTCAGGGTCGCGATCATGCCGCTGAAGGCCGGCAGGAGCACCTCGAGGGTCTCGATCGAGTCGAAGACCGGCTCCTTGTCTTCCTGCAGGTCGCGGTTGTAGGCCAGCGGGAGGCCCTTGAGCGTGGTCAGCAGCCCGGTCAGGTTGCCGATCAGGCGGCCGGACTTACCGCGGGCGAGCTCGGCGATGTCCGGGTTCTTCTTCTGGGGCATGATCGAGGACCCGGTCGAATAGGAGTCGTCGAGGGTGACGAAACCGAATTCGCGCGTGTTCCAGAGGATGATCTCCTCGGCCAGGCGGGACAGGTCGATCCCGATCTGGGCGGTGATGTACGCGAACTCCGCGACCAGGTCGCGGCTCGCGGTGCCGTCGATCGAGTTCTCGACCACGGCGCTGAAGCCGAGGTCGGCGGCGACCAGGTTGGCGTCGAGGCCCAGGGTGTTGCCGGCCAGGGCGCCCGAGCCGTAGGGCGAGAAGTCGGCGCGCTTGTTCCAATCGGTGAACCGCTCGAGGTCGCGCACGAGCGGCCAGCAGTGCGCGAACAGGTGGTGGGCGAGCAGCACCGGCTGCGCGTGCTGCAGGTGGGTGCGGCCGGGCATGATCGCGTGCTCGTGCGCTTCGGCCTGCGACGCCAGGGCGTCGATGAGGTCGACGACGTGAGCGGAGAGGGCAACAGCCTTGTCGCGAAGCAGCATCCGCACCAGGGTCGCGACCTGGTCGTTGCGGCTGCGGCCGGCGCGGAGCTTGCCGCCGAGTTCGACGCCGACGATGTCGATCAAGCCGCGCTCGAGCGACGAGTGAACGTCTTCGTCGCTCTCCGCGGGCTGGAACCGACCGTCGAGCACGGCCTCGACGAGGGCGTCGAGGCCGGCCACCATGGCGACGAATTCGTCGTCGGTCAGGTAACCGGCCGCGGCCAGGGCGTGGGCGTGGGCCTTCGAACCACGGATGTCATAGGGGGCCAGCGGCCAGTCGAACTGGGTCGACTTGCTCAGCTTCGCCAGTTCCGGCGACGGTCCCCCGGCGAAGCGACCGCCCCACAGGGCGCCCGCCTTGCCGGCACGATTCTCGTTCTTGTCTCCAGCCACGCCGATGCCCTACTTGCCGGCGAGGTCGCGGCGAGCCGAGATCTTGCTCGGCAGCGACCACAGCTCGATGAAACCCTTGGCCATGGACTGGTCGAAGGTGTCACCGGTGTCGTAGGTGGCGAGGTTGAAGTCGTAGAGGCTCTGGGTGGACTTGCGGCCGGTGACGACGGCGGTGCCGGCGTGCAGCTTGAGCCGGATGTCGCCGGTGACGTGCTTCTGCGTCTCGTCGATGAACACGTCGAGGGCGCGCTTGAGGCCGGAGAACCAGAGGCCGTCGTAGACGAGCTCGGCCCACTTGGACTCGACCGTGCGCTTGTACCGGGCCAGGTCGCGCTCGACGGTCATGTTCTCGAGCTCTTCGTGTGCGGCGATCAGGGCGATGCCGGCCGGAGCCTCGTAAACCTCGCGGCTCTTGATGCCAACGAGGCGGTCCTCGACGATGTCGATGCGGCCGACGCCCTGGTTTCCGGCGAGCAGGTTCATCATTTCGATGGCCTGCAGCGGGGTGACGGGCACGCCGTCGATGGCGACGGGGACACCCTGGTCGAAGCTGACGACGACCTCGGTGGGCTCGCGGGTCACGGCCGGGTCCTGCGTGTACGTGTAGAGGTCTTCGATCGGGGCGTTCCACGGGTCTTCGAGGAAGCCGGTCTCGACCGCGCGACCGTACACGTTCTGGTCGATCGAGTAGGGGCTCTTCTTCGACTGCGCGATCGGCAGGTTGTGCAGGGCCGCGTATTCGATGGCTTTGTCGCGGGTGAGGGCGAAGTCGCGCACCGGGGCGAGGGAGGTGAGGTCGGGCGCGAGGGCGGAGACCGCTGCCTCGAAGCGAACCTGGTCGTTGCCCTTGCCGGTGCAGCCGTGCGCGACGCTGTCAGCGCCGAGCTCCTTCGCGGTCGAGGCGAGGTACTTGGCGATCAGCGGGCGGCTGAGCGCGGACACGAGCGGGTAGCGCTTCTGGTATAGCGCGTTGGCCTTGAGCGCCGGCACGATGTAGTCGTTGGCGAATTCGTCCTTCGCATCGACGACGATGGCCTCGACGGCGCCGCAGTCCAGTGCGCGCTGACGGATGACATCCATGTCCTCGCCGCTCTGTCCGACGTCGATGGCGAGGGCCACGACCTCCTTGCCGGTCGCATCCTTCAGCCAGCCGATGCCAACCGAGGTGTCAAGTCCACCAGAGTATGCGAGCACAACACGTTCAGCCATGGTTCTCCCTAAATGTAGATCTGTTCAAGTTTACGGTGACGCTGTCACGCCCGGGCGTGCCCGTTCCGGTCGAGAGTGCCCGTTAGACCGGTCACTCTCGACCGGAAAGGTCACTATGCGGGGGCGTTTTGGGCGTTTTGGGCGTTTTGGGCGAGCAGCCAGACGAGCAGGGCCTTCTGGGCGTGCAGCCGGTTCTCGGCTTCGTCCCAGATGATGCTCTGCGCGCCGTCGATGACGTCCGCCGTGACCTCGTAGCCGCGGTCGGCCGGCAGGCAGTGCATGAAGTGCGCGTCGGGCTTGGCGAGGGCCATCAGGGCGGCGTCGACGCGGTACGCGCCGAGCGTGCCGAGACGCTCCGTCTTCTCCTCTTCCTTGCCCATCGACACCCAGGTGTCGGTGATGACCACGTCGCAGCCGGCGACGGCCTCGGCCGGGTCGGTGAAGAGCGCCACGGAGCCGCCGGTGCGCGCGGCGATGGCCGCGGCATCCGTCACCACCCGCGGGTCGGGCGTGTAGCCGACCGGGGAGGCGATGCGCACGTGCATGCCCGCCGTGGCGCCGGCCAGCAGGTAGGACTGGGCCATGTTGCAGGCGCCGTCGCCGAGGAAGGCGAGGGTCTGGCCGGCGAGATCGCCGCGGTGCTCACGGATGGTGAGCAGGTCGGCGAGCAGCTGGCAGGGGTGGAAGTCGTCGGAGAGGGCGTTGACGACCGGCACTGTGGTGCCGAGGGCCATCTCTTCGAGGCCGGCCTGGCCGTAGGTGCGCCAGACGATCGCGGCGACCTGGCGTTCGAGCACCCGGGCCGTGTCGGAGGCCGTTTCCTTGCCGCCGAGCTGGCTGCTCGCGGTCGTGATGATCAGCGGGCTGCCGCCGAGGTCGGCGATCCCCACGGCGAAGGACACCCGGGTGCGGGTGGACGACTTGTCGAAGATCACCGCGACCGTCTGCGGGCCGGCGAGGGGTTTGGCCGCGAATCGGTCTCGCTTGAGCACCAGGGCCAGTCCGAGGATCTCGGCCTGTTCGGCCGGTGAGATGTCGTCGTCGCGCAGGAAATGGCGGGTCACGGAGTCACTTTCGGTTTTCGGCAATAGATTGTCCAACTCTAGAGGCTGGCCAGTGCGAGCCCGAATCGGCGCTCGAACTCGGCCAGTTCGGCGTCGCCCACGATCAGCGGCGGGGCGATCCGGATGGTGGATTCGTTCGCGGCGTTCACGATCAGCCCGTGGGACAGCGCCGCGGCGGCGAGCCTCTGCGCGACCGGCTCGGTCAGCCCGACGCCCAGCAGCAGGCCGCGGCCGCGCACCTCCGCGATCAGCGGGGAGCCGAGGCCGGTGATGATCTCCCGCAACTGGTCGCCGCGGCGGGCCGCGTTCTCGACCAGGCCGTCGCGCTCGATCGTGCCGAGCACGGCGTTCGCGGTGGCCGTGACCAGCGGGTTTCCAGCGTAGGTCGAGCCGTGCTGGCCGCGCTGGAACAGCTCGGATGCCGCCCCGAAGGTGACCAGGGCGCCGATCGGCAGGCCGCCGCCGATCCCCTTGGCCAGGGTCGCGGCATCCGGCTGGATGCCGTCGTGCTGGTAGGCGAACCAGGCGCCGGTGCGCCCGGCGCCCGTCTGCACCTCGTCGATGATGAGCAACACGCCGTGCCGGGTGCAGAGTTCGCGGGCGCGAAGAAGGAACCCGTCGGGCAGATCGATCACGCCGGCCTCGCCCTGCACCGGTTCGAGGAAGAGGGCGGCGACGGTGTCGTCAAGGGCGGCCTCGAGCGCGGCCAGGGTGGCGTCGATGTGCTCCACCCCGCCGGGGACGGGCAGGAACGGCTCGCGCATGGCCGGTTTGCCGGAGAGGGCGAGCGCGCCCATCGTGCGGCCGTGGAAGGACTCGTGCAGGGTGAGGATGCGGGTGCGGCGGCCGCCCGCGGTGTTCAGCCGGGCCAGTTTGAACGCGGCCTCGTTGGCCTCGGCGCCGGAGTTGCAGAAGTAGACGCGTCCGGCCGGGCCGGTGCCGGTGATCCGCTTCAGCCGTTCGGCCAGTTCCAGCTGGGGCGGGGAGGCGAAGTAGTTGGCCACGTGGGCCAGGCGGCCGACCTGGTCGGTGACGGCGGCGACGAGGTCCGGATGCGCGTGGCCGAGCGAGTTCACGGCGATGCCGGCGAGGAAGTCGAGGTATTCGGTGCCCTCGTCGTCCCAGACGTAGCAGCCCTCGCCCCGCACCAGCATCGCCAGCGGCGGCGCGATCGTGTGCATCATCGCGTCGCTGAATCGGTTGCGCCAGTCTTCGGTGCCGAAGTCTGCCATGGGTTTGGTGCTCACTTCTGTGTCGGTCGTGCTTGTGTGTGTCGGTCAGGGTTGGGCGGGGACGACCTCGGTGCCGATCCCGCTGCCGGTGAAAACCTCCAGCAGGATCGAGTGCGGCACGCGGCCGTCGATGATGGCCGCCTTCGCGACGCCGCCCTCGACCGCGTCCAGGCAGGCCGTCATCTTGGGGATCATGCCCGACTCGAGCTCCGGCAGGAGGGCGCGGAGGGTGTCCACGTCGATGACCGACACCAGCGAGTCGCGGTTCGGCCAGTCGCTGAAGAGCCCGGCGACATCGGTCAGGATCACCAGTTTCACGGCACCGAGGGCGACCGCAAGGGCCGCGGCGGCGGCGTCGGCGTTGATATTCAGGGACTGGCCCGGGACATCCGTGTCGGGAGCGATCGAGGAGACGACCGGGATGCGGCCGGCCGCGAGCTGGGCGTGCACGGCCTCGGGGTCGACGCCGATGACGTCGCCGACGAGGCCGAGGTCGACCTCTTCGCCGTCGATGACGGTGCCGCGGCGACGGCCCTGGAAGAGCCCGGCGTCCTCACCGGAGAGCCCGGCGGAGAGCGGGCCGTGCGCGTTGATGCGGCTGACAAGTTCACGGTTGATCTGCCCGGTCAGCACCATCCGCACGACGTCCATCGCCTCGGGGGTGGTCACCCGGTAGCCGCCGCGGAACTCGCTCTCGATGCCGAGCCGGTCGAGCATCGCCGAGATCTGTGGGCCGCCGCCGTGCACGACGACGGGGCGGATGCCGCAGTAGCGCAGGTAGACCATGTCCTCGGCGAACGCGCGCTGAAGTTGGTCGCTGACCATGGCGTTGCCGCCAAATTTGACCACGATGATCTGGTCGTGGAACCGTTTGAGCCACGGCAGGGACTCGATCAGGGTGGCGGCCTTGACGGCAGCCTCGGCCCGGCTGTTCTGCGTCTCGTCCGCCGGAATCAACTCGAGTACGCGCTGTTCTCTTCGACGTACTCGTGGGTCAGGTCGTTGGTCCAGATCGTGCCCGTCTCGGTGCCCTCGTGCAGGTCGATCAGCACGGTCACCGACCGGGGCGTCAGGTCGACGAGTTCGCGGGGCTGGTCCGGCTCCCCCGCCGTGCAGACCTGCACATCGTTGATCGCGACGTCGATGCCGTAGGGGTCGAAGGCGGCATCCGTGGTGCCGACGGCCGCGAGCACGCGGCCCCAGTTGGGGTCGTTGCCGAAGATGGCGGTCTTGAACAGGTTGCTGCGGGAGACCGCGCGAGCCACGTTGACGGCGTCGTCCTCGGTGGCGGCGTTCCGCACCGTGATGGCGACGTCGTGCCCCGAACCCTCGGCGTCGGCCTGGAGCTGCAGGGTGAGGTCCTGGCAGATGGCGATCAGCGCATCCGTGAATTCGGGCAGGTCGGCGGCGACCCCGCTGGCACCGGAGCCGAGCAGGCTGACGGTGTCGTTGGTGGACATGCAGCCGTCGGAGTCGAGCCGGTCGAAGGTGACCCGGGTGGCTTCGCGGAGGGCCACGTCGAGCTGCTCGGAGTCGAGTACGGCGTCGGTGGTCAGCACGACGAGCATGGTGGCGAGGCCGGGCGCGAGCATGCCGGCGCCCTTGGCCATGCCGCCGATGGTCCAGCCGGCCGTGGACGTGAGCAGGGTCTGCTTGGGCGTGGTGTCGGTGGTCATGATCGCCTGCGCCGCGGCGAGGCCGGCGGCATCCGAGGTGGCGGCGGCGGACTGGAGCGCGAGGGTCGCATCCCAGACGCCGGCGGTGATCTTGCCCAGGTCGAGCTGCTCGCCGATCAGGCCGGTGGAGCAGACGAGCACCTCGCCGGCGGAGATCTCCAGGCGGTCGGCGATGGCCTCGGCCGTGGCGTGCGTGGTCTGGAACCCGATGGTGCCGGTGTAGCAGTTCGCCCCGCCCGAGTTGAGCACGATGGCCTTGACCCGGCCGCCGCGCATGACCTGTTCGCTCCAGAGCACGGGGTTGGCCTTGCACCGGTTGCGGGTGAAGACGCTGGCCGCGCTGGTGAGCGGGCCGAGGTTGTGCACGACGGCGAGGTCGAGGCCGCCGGACTTCTTCAGGCCGGCGGTGACTCCGGCGGCGGCGAACCCGGCTGGGGCGGTGACACTCATGGGGCTACTCCATTCGTGCTCAGGCCCGTGGTTTCGGGCAGTCCGAGCGACAGATTGGCGGACTGGATTGCGGCACCGGCGGTGCCCTTGACCAGGTTGTCGACGGCGGTGATCGTGACGACTCGGCCGGCGGCCTCGTCCACGGCCAGGCCGATCAGGGCGGTGTTGGCGCCGAGCACATCGCTCGTTCGCGGGAACCGACCCTCCGGCAGCACGTGCACGAACGGTTCATTCGCGTAGGCCTCCTCCCAGGCGGCGCGCACCGCGGCCGCGGACGTGCCGGGCACGAGGCGGGCCGTCGCGGTGCAGAGGATGCCGCGGGACATCGGCACGATCACCGGGGTGAAGGAGATGGTCGGGTTCGCGGCCCCGGCCCAGCGCAGGCTCTGCTGGATTTCGGGGATGTGCCGGTGCCCGCCGCCCACGGCGTAGGGGTTGGCGGAGCCGAGGACCTCGCTGGCCAGGTTCGGCCGCCTGAGGCTCTTGCCGGCACCGGACGGGCCGACCGCGAGCACGGCGACGATGTCCTCCGGCTCGATCACGCCGGCACGGATGCCTGGAGCCAGGGCCAGGGCCACCGTGCTGGCGTTGCAGCCGGGGGCGGCGATGCGCCGGGAGCCCTGCAGCCGGGAGCGCTGGGTGCCGCCGGCGACAGGGAGCTCGGGGACCCCGTAGGTCCAGGCGCCGTAGTAGTCGCCGCCGTAGAACGCGGCCCAGTCTGACTCGCTCTCCAGGCGGTGGTCAGCGCCGCAGTCGACGACGAGGGTTTCGGCCGGCAGGTGCGCGGTGAGGGCGCCGGATGCCCCGTGCGGCAGGGCCAGGAAGACGACGTCGTGCCCGGCGAGGGTCTCGGGGCTGGTGTCGACGAGGGTCAGGTGGGCGAGGGAGCGCAGGTGCGGCTGCACGTCGATCAGGAGCTGCCCGGCATTGCTGTGGGCCGTGACCGTGCGCACCTCGAACTCGGGGTGTTCGGCCAGAAGCCGCAACAATTCGCCGCCCGCATAGCCGCTCGCACCTGCCACCGCCACCGAAAAAGCCATGTGACAAACTTAGCGCGCCGCCCCGCACGCCGAGAATCGCCGTTCGCGCCGATAATCGCCGCTCGGGCGGCGACTGTGGGCAGAAACGGCGACGCTCGGCGGGTGCTCCGCCGCACTGGGCTCCCCCGCCGACTCCGCCGCGCCGGGCTCCCCCGCCGACGTCGCCACTTGCGGTCGAGCACGCCCGGTGTGCGGGGCGAACTCGACCGGAAGTGGCGAAATGGGCGAAATGGGCGGGCGGCCGCACGGGCGTCGAGCGAGCAGCCGGACGAGCAGCCGCACGAGCGCCGAGCGAGCAGCCGCACGAGCAGCCGCACGAGCAGCCGCACGGGGGACGAACGAGCAGCCGGGCCGGCGCTACTCGCGCAGGGTCGCGCCGAAGCGGGCGGCGGTCACGGACACGCCGGCGAGCTTGGCGTCGCTGGCCTCCGCGGCGGTGAGGGTGCGGTCCGGCGCCCGGAAGCGCAGGGCGAAGGTCAGCGACTTGCGTCCGGGCAGGATGCCCGTGCCCCGGTAGTCGTCGACGAGCTCGGCCTGGTCGAGCAGCGGACCGCAACCCTGGCGCACGGCCTGGAGCACCTCGCCGGCCGGAACCTGAACGTCGACCACCAGGGACAGGTCCTGGGTGGCGGCGGGCATGGTCGCGATCGGGATGGCGTGCAGCTCGGTGCCGGCCTGCGCGAACACGGCCGACAGGTCGATCTCGGCGACGGCGACGACCGCGGGCAGGTCGGCGTCGCGGGCGATGCGGGGCAGCAGTTCGCCGGCGATTCCGACCGAGGTGAGCCCGGCATCCGTCGTCACGAACAGTTCCGCGGTGCGTCCCGGGTGCATCGCCTGGTGTGAGCCCTGGCGCACGGTGATGGCGACCCCGGAGGCGAGCGCGACCTGGCGTACCGCCGCGAGGGCGTCCTGCCAGCCGGCCGCGACCGCGGGCTGGCCCGGCTGGTGGCGCACGGTGAAGCCGGTCAGCGCGATGGCCACCGAGAGCGGCTGCGGGGGGATGCCCGCGTTCAGTTCGGCTTCCAGCTGCCGGCTCGGGCGCACCGCACCGGGAGGAACGACCGAGCTGCCGTAACGGATGCCGGCCACCGGCCGGAAGACCGTTCCCAGTTCGAAGACGGCCAGGTCGGTGATCCCGCGAGAGCGGTTGCGGTGCATGATCTGCAGCAGCCCGGGCAGGATCGAGGTGCGCAGGAACGGCGCCTCCCCGTCGAGCGGGTTGGCGACGCGGATCTGCGGCACGCCCGTTTCGGCAGTGCCGCCCGTTCCGGCCGTGCCGGCCGGGAGCCCGAACAGGTTGTTGGACTTCTCCGAGACGAACGGGTACGCGAGCACCTCGGTGTGGCCGGTGGCAGCGAGGGTCTGGGCGACCTGGCGGCGCAGGGTCTGCGCGTGGGTGAGGCCGCGGCCGGGCGGGGCGACCGGCAGCACCGACGGGATGCGGTCGTAGCCGACGATGCGGGCGACCTCTTCGGCCAGGGTCCACTTGTCGGTCAGATCGGGGCGCCAGCTGGGCGGCGTGACGTTCAGGCCGGTCTCGGTCTCCTCGAGGGAGGCGCCGATCTCGGCCAGCGAGGAGCGCACCTCGTCCGGGGTGTACTCGAGCCCGATCAGTCCGGAGATGAAGCCGGTGGGCAGAATGATGGGCGCGGCGTCGGGGGTGGCGTCGTGCAGGGAGCCGAGGCCGTCGGCCTCTCCCCCGGCGAGTTCGACCAGCAGCTGCACGACGCGGGCGGCGGCGACGGCGGCGACGGCCGGGTCGACCCCGCGCTCGAAGCGGCGGGAGGCCTCGCTGGGCAGCTTGTGCCGGCGGGCCGTGCGGGCGATCGACACCGGATCGAAGTTCGCGGCCTCGATCAGCACATTCGTGGTTCCGGAACCGATCTCGGTGCTCTGGCCGCCCATCACGCCGGCCAGGCCGATCGGCCCGGATTCGTCGGTGATCAGGAGGTCTTCGACGTTCAGGGTGCGGGTGACGTCGTCGAGGGTGACGAGTTTCTCGCCCGGCTGGGCGCGGCGCACGGTGATACCGCCGGCGAGACGGTCGAGGTCGTAGCCGTGGATCGGCTGGCCGAGCTCGATCATCACGTAGTTGGTGACGTCCACGATCAGCGAGATCGAACGGATGCCGGCCAGCTTCAGCCGGGCGATCAGCCAGGCCGGAGACGGCCGGGTCGGGTCCACGCCGCGCACCGCGCGGGTGACGAAGACGCTCGCGCCGACGCGGCCGCGGATCGGGGCCTGATCGTCGATCGTGACCGGGAAGGCGACCGTGGAGGCGACGGGCGAGATGGCCAGGGCGGGGTCGCGGAAGGCGGCCCCGGTGGCGTGCGCGTACTCGCGGGCCACGCCGCGGATCGAGAAGGCGTAGCCACGGTCGGGCGTGACGTTGATCTCGACGGCCGTGTCGTCCAGGCCCAGCAGGCTGATCGCATCCGTGCCGATCTCGGGGTCGAGCCCGAGGCTGCCGAGCACCAGGATGCCATCGTGCTCGTCGCCGAGGCCGAGCTCGCGGGCCGAGGCGATCATGCCGTCGGACACGTGGCCGTAGGTCTTGCGCGGGGCGATCGGGAACGGGCCGGGCAGCACAGCGCCGGGCAGGGTCACGACGACCTTGTCGCCGACGACGAAGTTGTGGGCGCCGCAGACGATGCCGTGCACGGCGGGGCCGCCGTCGGCCGCGAGCTCGTCGCCGGGCGCGACGCGCACCTGGCACCAGTTGATGGTCTTGCCGTTGGTCTGCTCTTCGCCGACGAACTCGAGCACCTGGCCGACGACGATCGGTCCGGTCAGCTCGAAGCGGTGGATCTCTTCCTCTTCGAGGCCCACGCTCACCAGGGCGGCGTGCACGTCTTCGGGCGTGGTGCCCGGGGCCAGGTCGACGAACTCGCCCATCCAGCTCAGTGGGACGCGCATCAGACGGTCATCCCGTACTGCTGGCTGAACCGGACGTCGCCTTCGACCATGTCGTGCATATCCTTCACATCATTTCGGAACATCAGGGCCCGTTCGACGCCGACGCCGAACGCGAAACCGGAGTAGACCTCCGGGTCGATCCCGGCGGAGCGGAGCACGTTGGCGTTGACCATGCCGCAGCCGCCCCACTCGATCCAGCGGGCGCCGTCCTTGAACGTCGGGTGCCACAGGTCGAGTTCGGCGCTCGGCTCGGTGAACGGGAAGTAGTTCGGGCGCAGGCGCACCTTCGCCTCCGGGCCGAACATGGCCTTGACGAAGTGGTCGAGGGTGCCGCGCAGGTGCGCCATGGTGAGTCCCTTGTCGATGGCGATGCCCTCGATCTGGTGGAACACCGGCGTGTGCGTGGCGTCGAGCTCGTCGGTGCGGAACACCCGGCCGGGGGCGACGACGTAGACCGGCAGCTCGCGGGACAGCAGGGCGCGCAGCTGCACCGGGGAGGTGTGGGTGCGCAGCACCAGGTGCGCCTCGGGCGGGTCGATGAAGAAGGTGTCCTGCATGGCGCGGGCGGGGTGGTCCTCGTCGAAGTTGAGCGCGTCGAAGTTGAACCACTCGCTCTCGAGCTCGGGGCCCTCGGCGACCTCCCAGCCCATGCCCACGAAGACATCCGCGACCCGTTCCTGCAGCAGGGTGAGCGGATGCCGGGCGCCCGGCGTCCAGGTTGACGCCGCCGCGGTCACGTCGACCGTTTCGGCCGCGAGCTGTGCGGCGGCCTCGGCCTCGGTGATCGCGGCCTCGCGGGCGGCGAACGCCTGCGCGACGGCGCCCCTGGCCTGGCCGAGCAGCTTGCCGGCGGCGGCCTTCCGGTCGCCGGGAACGCTGCGCATCAGCGCGTTGAGCCGGGCCAGCGGGGAGGCCTCCCCGGTGTGCTGGGCACGCACGGTTTTCAGGGCCGCGGAGTCGTTCGCGGCGGCGATGGCGGCGAGGGCGGCGTCGACGGCCGCGCTCACGGCTGGTTCGGAGATCTCAGTGGGGTCAGACACAAGGTCCAAGTTTAGTGGTGCTCAACCCCGCCGCCGCCCATCTGGTTGCCCCGTGCCGCCGGGTAGACGACCTCGGGTTCGAGGGGTGTCTCGGGCGGCGTCTTCGTCTCCGGCGTCACGCCGCCGGACTTGGACCCGGTGCGCCGGGCGATGACCCGGGCCAGCCAGGACAGCGACAGGTTCATCGCCAGGTAGATCGCCAGCACGACGAGGAAGAAGGAGAACGAGTAGCGGCTGCCGAAGAAGTTCGTCAGGCCCTGCCCGCTGCGGAGGAGCTCCTCGTAGCTGACCACGAACGCGAGGGAGGTGTCCTTGAGGAGCACGACGAGCTGCGCGATGATGATCGGCAGCATCTGCCGGAACGCCTGGGGGAACTCGATCCGGAGCCGGGTCGCCACGGGGGTGAGCCCGATGGCAAGGCCGGCCTCGCGCTGCCCGCGGGGCAGGCTCTTGATGCCTGCCCGCAGCGCCTCGCCGATGATCGCCCCGTTGTAGACGGACAGCGCGGCGACGCCGGCCCAGAAGGAACCGGTGGAGAAGACGAGGAGGATGAAGAGCATCATCAGCAGCACCGGCATGCCGCGCACGAATTCGAGCACGACCGTGGTCGAGATCCGAAGCCACCTGGTGTCGGACACGCGTCCGAAGGAGAACAGCACGCCGAGCGCGAGCGCGAACACGGCGGCGACACCGGCCATCCGGAGGGTGTTGAGGGCTCCGCGGCCGAGGGTGCGCCACACCTCGCGGTCGGAGAAGACGTCCCAGCGGGTCGCATCCCAGAGGCCCGGCTGCTCGGCCCCGTTGGCGCTGGTCTTGGGAGCGCCCAGGGCCAGGATCAGCCAGGCCAGGCCGGCGGCGATGATGAGTCCGGTGACCACGGAGAAGATCCGCGACCGCATGATGGCCTTCGGGCCCGGAGCGTCGTAGAGCACTGACGTCATCGGAGGACCGCCACCTTCTTCTCGACCCGCGCGGCGATCACGCCGAGCGAGATGGTGACCAGCAGGTAGAAGGCCGCGACGGCGAGGAGAATCGCGAGCACCTCGTCCCCGCGTTCGTTGGTGACCTTGCGGGCGGCACCGAACAGTTCGAAGACGAAGAACGCGCCGGCGACCGAGGTGTTCTTCGTCAGGGCGATGAACACGTTGATCAGCGGCGGGATGACCATGCGCACCGCCTGGGGCATGACCACGAAGGACAGGGTCTGGGTGAACGTCAGGCCCACGCTGCGGGCGGCCTCGGCCTGGCCCACGTGCACACCGTTGACGCCCGAGCGCAGTGCCTCGGCGACGAAGGGCGAGGTGTACGCGGTGAGGCCGATCATGGCGAGCACGAAGTAGCCCGGGGAGAACTGCAGGTACGGGAGGATGAAGGCGCAGAAGAACAGCACCAGGGTGAGCGGGGTGTTCCGCACGATCTCGGTGTAGACCGTGGCGAATCCGCGCAGGGATGCGACCGGCGAGATGCGCATTGCCGCGATGATGATGCCGAGTACGAGCGCTCCCGTGCCGGACAAAAGAAGAAGGCCCAACGTGTTCTTGAAGCCTTCAAGGAACACGGGCAGGTTTTCGATGACTGCGTCCACAACTCACCTCCTCTTCTGTGTTGTCTGGTTCTGATCTGGACTGAGCGTGGGGTGCCTGGGTGACAGGCGAATGCTCTGGTCGGGGCGACCGTTCTGACGTCCGGCCGCCCCGATCAGGTTCGAGCAGGTGTTACTAGTACCGGTTGACGGCCGGCGGGGTGGGGGTCTCGAGCACCGTACCGGCGGTCTTTTCCCAGGCCTTGGCCCACGTGCCGTCCTTGAAGGACTCCTCGAGCGTGTCGTTGATGAAGGTGCGGAACTCGGTGTCGCCCTTCTTCAGGCCGATGCCGTAGGGCTCCTTGGTGAAGGGCTTGTCGACGACCTCGAACTCACCGGCGTTCTGGTCGGCCAGGCCGGCCAGGATGACGTTGTCGGTGGTCACGGCGACGACCTCGCCGCTGCGCAGCGGGCCGAGGCAGTTGGAGTAGGTGTCGGTCGCGAGCACCTTGTCAGTGTAGGCCGTGATGTTCTTCTCCGACGTCGATCCGCTGACGGTGCAGACGGACTTTCCGGCGAGGTCTTCCGGGCCCTTGATCTTGTCCGGGTTGCCCGCGAGAACGAGGAGGTCCTGGCCGGCTTCGTAGTACGGTCCGGCAAAGTCGACGACCTGCTTGCGCGTGTCGTTGATCGTGTACGTGGCGACGACGAGGTCGACCTGGCCGTTCTGGATGAAGGGCTCGCGGTTGGCCGACACGGTCTCGGTCCACTTGATCTTGTCGGCGGGGATGCCGAGCTTGGACGCGATGAGCGTGCCCATCTCGACGTCGAAGCCGACCGGCTGGCCGTCCGGGCCCCTGAGGCCGAACAGCGGCTGGTCGAACTTGGTGCCGATGGTGATCGATCCGGCTTCGCTCAGCTTCGCCATGGTGGTGCCGGCCGCGAATGTCGGCGCCTTCTCCACGGGTGCGGCGGTGGGCTTGGCGGCCGAGTCGGTGCAGGCACTGAGGGTGAGCACGCCGGCAAGGGCAATGGCCGAAAGCATTAGACCTTTTTTGAGTCTCATGGTGTTTCTCCTGATTGCTGTGTCATCCTGCGCACCGGTTAGTGGGCAAGTATTTTGGAGAGGAAGTCTTTCGCTCTCGTGCTCTGGGGGTTCGTGAAGAACTTCTCCGGCGTCGTCTCCTCGACGATCTCGCCCTCGGCCATGAAGATCACCCGGTCGGCCGCCTTGCGGGCGAAGCCCATCTCGTGCGTGACGACGATCATGGTCATGCCGTCGCTGGCGAGGTCGATCATGACCTCGAGCACCTCGTTGATCATCTCGGGGTCAAGCGCGCTGGTGGGCTCGTCGAGCAGGATCACCTTGGGGTCCATGGCGAGGGCACGGGCGATCGCCACGCGCTGCTGCTGGCCGCCGGAGAGCTGGGCCGGCATCTTCTTCGCCTGGTTCGCGACGCCGACGCGTTCGAGCAGGACCATGGCCTTCTTCTCGGCGTCGGCCTTCGACAGGCCGCGCACCTTGATCGGGCCGAGCGTGACGTTCTCGAGCACGGTCTTGTGCGCGAACAGGTTGAACGCCTGGAACACCATGCCGACGTCCGCGCGCAACCGGGCGAGGTCTTTGCCTTCGTCCGGCAGCTTCACGCCGTCGATAGTGATGACGCCGGCGTCGATCGTCTCGAGCCGGTTGATGGCGCGGCAGAGGGTGGACTTGCCCGACCCGCTCGGGCCGATCACCACCACGACCTCGCCGCGATTGACGACGGCGTTGATCTTCTTCAGCACGTGCAGGTCGCCGTAGTGCTTGTCGACGTCACTGATGACAACTAGCGGCTCACCGCGCAACACCGTGATGTTGGACGTCGCCGGCGCAGACTCTGTAGGCTCCATGTCCCCCAACCTAAGGCACAAAGAAAGACGGCCGCACCACAAATTTTGTGGTATGGCCGTCATCGATCGGATCAGCTGCGCTGCGCGAAGGCACTTTCATACAGGCAAACGCTGGCCGCAGTGGCGAGGTTCATGGATTCCGCGTGACCGTAGATCGGCACCGAAATGGAGCGGTCGACCTTGGCCAGGTCTTCTTCGGTGAGCCCGCGGGCCTCGTTGCCGAAGAGCCACGCGGTCGGCGCGACCAGGAGGCCCTCGGTGCGGGCGGCCAGCAGATCGGTGCCCTTGATGTCGGCGGCAAAGACCTGCAGACCGGCCTCTTTGGCGCGCTCGCGCACGTCCTCGAGGGTCGCGCTCACGGCAACGGGGAGGTGGAAGATCGACCCGGTCGACGACCGCACCACCTTGGGGTTGTAGAGGTCGACGCTGCGACCGGTGAGGATGACGGCGTCCGCGCCGGCGGCATCCGCTGCACGGATGATGGTGCCCGCGTTGCCGGGATCGCGCACCTCTTCGAGGATGGCGATGAGTTTGGGGCCGTCAGCGAAGATGTCTTTCACCGAGGTGGGGAACTGGTGGCACACGGCCACGAAGCCCTGGGGGGTGACCGTGTCTGCCATCGTCTCGAGCACCTGCTCGGTGACGAATTCGACCTCGACGCCCGCGTCTTTCGCGGCGTCCGCGATGTCGGTGTGGCGCTCGAGTGCGGTGGGGGTGGCGAAGAGTTCGAGCACGAGGTCGGGACGGAAGTTCAGGGCCTCGGAGACGGCCTGCGGGCCCTCCAGGAGGAACAGCCCCGTCTCGGATCGAGCGGCTCGATTCGCCAGTTTCGCGACGGCCCGCACACGCGGAGAACGGGGATTATCTAACATGCGTCCAGCTTAGTTGCCGAGGCCCGCGGGTGATGCCCCCGCGCGGGGCACAGCGGAACCGGTCGGATCGGGCGCCCGGGCACGCAAAACGGGAGCGGGCGCCAGGCCCGCTCCCGTGAAGAGTGCGACGTTCAGGTGGTGCTGAAGTGCTGCGTGCCGAAGAGCTGCGAAAGCTACGCGGCGACCTTCGGTGCCGACGTGTCGGCGGGCAGTGCTGCCTTGGCGCTCTCGACGATGGCCGCGAACGTGGCGGGCTCGTTGACGGCCAGTTCGGCCAGGATGCGACGGTCGACCTGGATTCCGGCCAGGGCGAGGCCCTGGATCAGACGGTTGTAGGTCAGGCCGTTCGCGCGGGACGCAGCGTTGATCCGCTGGATCCACAGGCGACGGAAGTCACCCTTGCGTGCACGACGGTCACGGTAGCTGTAAGTGAAGGAGTGAGTGAGCTGCTCCTTCGCCTTGGTCACCAGACGCGAGCGCTGGCCGCGGTAGCCCTTGGCGCGCTCGAGAATTACGCGACGGCTCTTGTGGGCGTTTACGGCCCTCTTTACTCTTGCCATTTTTATTGATCCTTACGGGGTACGGGGTCTAGCGACCGAGAAGCTTCTTGATGACCTTGATGTCGGCCTTGGCCAGCACCTGGTCCTGGTTCAGGCGGGACTTGCGCTGGGTGCTCTTGACCTCGAGGTTGTGGCGCAGGCCGGCCTGCTGCTTCATGATCTTGCCGGAGCCAGTGACCTTGAAGCGTTTCTTCGTCCCGGAGTGGGTCTTCATCTTAGGCATCTTTTTCCTCCAGTTTCGCTGCCTTATCAGCAACTTTGTCAGCCTTGTCGGCAACCTTTTCTGCCCGGTCGGCAGCCTTGTGTGCGTTGATCTCAGCCTTGGCTTCCGCTTTGTTCTTCAGCGGGCCAACAACCATGACCATGTTTCGCCCGTCGATGGTCGGGCTCGATTCCACGGAACCGAACTCGGCGACATCCTCGGCAAATCTTTGGAGCAGACGTACGCCCTGGTCGGGACGGGACTGTTCACGGCCACGGAACAAAATCATGGCCTTGACCTTGTCGCCGGCCTTCAGGAAGCCTTCGGCGCGTTTGCGCTTGGTCTCGTAGTCGTGCTTGTCAATCTTGAGACGGAAACGAACCTCTTTCAGGATCGTGTTCGCCTGGTTGCGCCGGGCCTCCTTGGCCTTCTGCGCAGCCTCGTACTTGAACTTGCCGTAGTCCATGATCTTGGCAACGGGCGGCTTCGAGGTCGGTGCAACCTCAACGAGGTCGAGGTCGGCCTCCTGTGCCAGGCGCAGCGCAACATCGATGGCCACGACTCCGACCTGTTCGCCGTTGGGACCAACGAGACGAACTTCGGGGACGCGGATACGGTCATTTGTACGGGGATCGCTGATGCGTCTCTCCTCTTCTCATTCATCGTGGCTACAGCCAGGTGACGGATGTCGCCCGGAGACGAAGAGAGGAAAAATAACGTCTGGACTGCCGGTCACAAATGCCCGGTTGTCACAGACGACACCCTGTCTACCTTCGCGCATCGTGATCTTGTGACGGATCCAGTGCCGCGACGGCGGAGTGCAACTACCCGGTAACCTTTATGAAGCGGTATGCGCGGGTGGGAGATTATCCACTTTCGTACCGAGACTTGCATCTCGGAGCCCGGACGAGTCTAACAGAGGAATGCAGTGACCAACAGCAACGAGCAGGACGCAGTCCAGGCAACACGCGATATCGCCGATGTGGCAGCGGTGGAAATCATCACGACGGCATCCGTGCACCTGATGAGTGCGGCCGCGGTGAAGGTCGGTCTGGCCGACGACCCCGAGAACCAGATCGACCTGGACGAAGCCCGCAAGCTGATCACGGCGCTGGCCGGACTGATCACCGCCGCCGCTCCGGACATCGCCGACATGCACGCGCGGAGCCTCCGCGACGGGCTGCGTTCGCTGCAGCTCGCGTTCCGCGAGGCGTCCGCGATCCCGGATGCCATCGGTCAGGGCCCGGGCGAGAAGTTCACCGGCCCGGTCAACTAGCAGGTCGTCGCCGGGTCGACTGGTCACCGGGGCGGCTGGTCACCGGGGCGGCTGGTCACCGGGGCGGCTGGTCACCGGGGCGGCTGGTCGCCGGGTCGGCTGGTCGCGATGGCGCGATGGCGCGATGGCGCCGAACCGTGAGTTCGGCACCGTTTCGGGCGCGAAAACCCGTCCAAACTCACGGTTCGGCGGGGATAGACAGCATGAGTGGCGGGAAATCATGGAGTTGAGGCTGTTGGTGCCGTTCCGGCGGCATGCTGCGGTCGCGCAGCGGGCCACACCCGAGCGGCGGCGCTTCACGTCGTCCGTGCTGGTGCCCTACCTGGGCACCCTGCTGCTGACCTGGACCGGCGTAGTCCCCGGCTGGGTGCTCTGGCCGGTGATGGTCCTCGTGTTCGGCACGATGACCGTTCTCGGCAACGTCTGGGCGGACCAGGACGCCCTGGACGCCCTCAAGGACGACCCGGACACGGATGCCGACGGGCACCCCGGCGCCGACCGCGACGGCGACCGCTAGTCCAGCACGGCGTCCGCACGTCCAGCACGGCGTCCGGCGAACCAATTCGACGGAGATTCTGGCCTAAAACGCCGCATTCCGGGCTGTTTCGGGCACTTTCGGGCAAAATCTCCGTCGAATTCGTTCGGGCTAGGTCTGGCAGCGCGGGCACCAGAAGGTGTTCCGCAGCTCGAGCTCTGAGCGGCCCAGGGTGCCCCGCTCGATCAGGGTGCCGCAGCGCCGGCACGGCTGGCCGGCCCGGGAGAACACCCAGCTCTGCATGCCCCGGCGGGCGTTGCCGGTGGTGATGCGCTCGGTGCGGTCACGGTTGGCCAGGATCAGCCGGCGGGCGAGGTCGACCAGGGCCGGGACATCCGTCGCCTCACCGACCGGCCGGGTGGGCAGCAGCCCCCGCAGGAAGCACAGCTCGTTGACGTATTCGTTGCCGAGTCCGGCCAGGTTCCCCTGGTCGGCGAGTGCCACCGCCACCGGCCGATCGGGGCGCTCCCGGATGCGGCGGGTCGCCTCGGCCGCGTCCCAGTCGGCACCGAGAAGGTCGGGCCCGAGGTAGGCGAGCAGTTCGGCCTCGCGGTTCAGCGGCACCACCTCGAGCACACCGAGCAAGAAGCCGACGGCCACCCATTCGGCCGTCTCCAGCACGATGCGAGCCTGGAAGGCCGGGCGCTTCCAGGCGCTGCCGTGCCGGTAGAGGTGCCAGGAGCCCTCCATCTTCAGATGCGAGTGGATGCTGTACTCCCCCACCCGCATCAGCAGATGCTTGCCGCGGCTGACCACTTCGTGCACGATCTCGCCGGTCAGGTCCACGGTGGCGTACGCCGGAACCCGCACGTCGCACCGGGTGAGCCGGGCGCCGTGCAGCGCCGCGTCGAGATTGTGCGCGGTGCGATAGACGGTGTCGCCCTCAGGCATGGCTCTCCTCAGGCATGGTGCTTGTCACGCGGGCCTCCCGGCACGGGTTGGGCACGGGTTCGGCACGGGTTCGGCACGGGTTCGGCACGGGTTCGGCACGGGTTCGGCACGGGTTGCCTCAGACGTGCAGGTTCTCACTCGGTGGCTCCGGGCACGGCGTTCCTCAGGCATGCAGCTTCAGCCCCCGCGGGGTCACGCCGAACCCGGCCGCCTGCAGTGCGGTGCCGACCGGGGTGCCCATCACGAAGACCCCGTTGACGGTCTCGACACCGAGCTTCGGAACCCGGCCGGCCCTCACCGTGCCGGCCAGGGAGAGCGCGGCGGCCGTCACTGCGGCGTCCGGTTCGCCAGGCTCGAATGCGAGCACGGACTTGCCGCCGCGCTCGACGTAGAGCACCAGCGCCCCGTCGACGATCACGACCAGCGCGCCGGCCTTCCGTCCGGGGCGGTGCCCGGTGCCCTCCGGCACCGGCGGCCACGGCAGCACGGAACCGTAGGGGTTGGCCGGATCGGTGGCGGCCAGCGTCACCGCGCTCGGCGCGGCGCCCGATCCCGAGCCCGAACCTGCGCCCGAACCCGCGTCGGCGACGAAGGAGCGGAGCCGGTCGACCGTGCCGACGGTGGCGAACTGGGCCGCGCCCAGACCCTCGATGAAGTAGCCGCGGCGGCACCGCCCCATCTCCTCGAAGCCGCTGAGGGTGCGGTAGGCGAGCGCGAAACCGCCCGTCACGCCCTCGCCCATCACGGCGCCGCGGGTCACGACGCCGTAGCGCTCCAGCAGGGTCTCGCCGAGGGCGTGCGCCCGGCGGGTCGGGGAGTCGTCGGCCACCGGCACGACGGACCAGCGCCCGGAGACGGTCGGCGGGCCGCCGCGGGCCGGCAGGGTCGGCCGGGCCAGGATGCGGCCGCCGTGCAGCCGGGCCCGCGGGGCG
>NZ_SOGU01000006.1:0-24721 GCF_004403275.1 Cryobacterium sp. TMT4-10 | reverse complement strand
TGAGTTCTTTGATCGGTACTCACTGACCATCCCACGGTGGCTCCTCACGTTGACGAAGCAACGCTCAAGAGCGGGAAATCACACCACTCACGGGGACGTAACCGGACAGTCCAGCACCAGTGCCCTCTACGAGGATGACCAACGTCTATCCAATAGACACAAGTACAAGATCGTCTTTGCGTTTCCCAAGTGCCACCGGCTCGGACTCTGCTGACGACATTCTGCCGTCGCGCGTGGGGTCATCCGCTGTCCCGTAAGCCGGACCAACCGCGCACATGACGAGTGAATGGCGGGCCGCGGCGACCGTCTGGTAGAACTTTGTTCCGCATGCCCCGGCAGAAAAAAGTTCGCGCCCAGGCGCGCAATGTGCGACAGCGTTCGTTCGTGGGAAGAGCCCGAATCAACATATCGGCCGCACTGCGGGCCTGGCCGGCCGGATTACCGTCACCGTCGGCATTGCCGACGCCATCCGTGTCGGCAACGACGGTGGACTGCCCGCCCCCCCCCGCTGACAAAGGTGCGGATGAGCACGGGCCGTTAGCATTACAGGCGTGTACTTGATTGGACTGACCGGCGGGATCGCATCCGGAAAGAGCACTGTGGCGCGCCAACTCGTGCAGCACGGCGCCGTGCATATCGACGCCGACCATCTGGCGAGGCTCGCGGTCGGACCGGGCACCCCGGCCCTCGCGCAGATCGCCGATGCCTTCGGCCCGGGGGTACTCAATGCCGAGGGCGCCCTGGATCGAGCGGCCCTGGGCGCACTGGTCTTCGCCGACCCGGATGCGCTCAGCCGCCTCAACGCGATCGTGCACCCGGCGGTGCGGGCGATGTCCAACGCGCGCATCAGGGAGGCAGAACGAGCCGACCCGGAGGCAGTCGTCGTCTACGACGTGCCCCTGCTCGTGGAAGCCGCCGTCGACCATCCGTTCGACCTGGTCGTGGTCACCCAGGCCGACGAGGAGACCCGGGTGCGCCGCATGGTGGATCTGCGCGCGATGGATGCCGGTGAGGCGGAACGCAGGATCCGCTCGCAGGCCAGCGACGCCGAGCGGCTCGCAATCGCCGACGTGGTCCTCGAGACCGGAGGCACCCTCGAGCAGACTCTCGAGCAGGTAGACCTGCTCTGGGAACAGATTCACGCCGGACGCGAAGACCGTACTGTCAGGGCTGCTCCTTAGACTAGAGATCATGGAACCCACGCGCTCAGTGCATCCGTTCGAGGTGGTCAGCGAGTACACACCGAGCGGCGACCAGCCCACCGCGATCGCCGAACTGGCCGGCCGGATCAATGCCGGGGAGACCGACATCGTGCTGCTCGGCGCCACCGGAACCGGCAAATCCGCGACCACCGCCTGGCTGATCGAGCAGGTGCAGCGCCCGACCCTGGTCCTGGCCCACAACAAGACCCTGGCAGCTCAGCTCGTGAACGAGTTCCGCGAGCTGATGCCCAATAACGCTGTCGAATACTTCGTGTCCTACTACGACTACTACCAGCCCGAGGCCTACGTGCCCCAGACCGACACCTTCATCGAGAAGGACTCCTCGATCAACGCCGAGGTCGAGCGGCTGCGGCACTCCACCACTAACTCCCTGCTCAGCCGGCGGGACGTCATCGTCGTGTCCACCGTGTCGTGCATCTACGGTCTCGGCACGCCCGAGGGCTACCTTCAGGCGATGGTCGCCCTGCAGGTCGGCCAGCAGATCAACCGGGACTGGCTGATCCGCAAGTTCGTGGCGATGCAGTACCAACGCAACGACGTCGACTTCTCCCGGGGGCATTTCAGGGTGCGCGGCGACACCATCGAGATCATTCCGATGTACGAAGAGCTCGCGATCCGGATCGAGATGTTCGGCGACGAGATCGAAGCGCTGTACAGCCTGCATCCGCTCACCGGCGACATCGTGAGGAAACTCGAGTCGGTGTCCGTCTTCCCCGGGTCGCACTACGTGGCGAGCACGGATGTCATGCAGCGCGCGATCGTCACCATTCAGGAAGAACTCGCCGAGCGGCTGGAACAGCTCGAACGTGAAGGCAAGTTGCTCGAAGCCCAGCGCCTCCGCATGCGCACGACCTTCGACCTCGAGATGATGGAACAGATCGGCTTCTGCTCCGGGATCGAGAACTATTCCCGGCACATCGACGCCCGGGCCCCGGGGGAGGCCCCGCACTGCCTCCTGGACTACTTCCCCGACGATTTCCTGATGGTCATCGACGAGTCCCACGTGACGGTGCCGCAGATCGGCGCCATGTACGAGGGCGACTCGTCCCGCAAGCGCACCCTCGTCGAACACGGATTCCGCCTGCCGAGCGCCCTGGACAACCGGCCGCTCAAATTCTCCGAATTCAAGGGACGGGTCGGCCAGACCGTCTACCTGTCCGCGACGCCGGGAAAGTACGAGATGGGCATCGCCGACGGTGTCGTGGAGCAGATCATCCGCCCGACCGGGCTGATCGACCCGCAGATCGTCGTGAAGCCGAGCAAGGGCCAGATCGACGACCTGCTCGAGGAGATCCACAAGCGTGTCGAACGGAACGAGCGCGTCCTGGTCACCACTCTGACGAAGAAGATGGCGGAAGAACTCACCGACTTCCTGACCGAGGCCGGTGTCCGGGTGCGGTACCTCCACTCCGACGTCGACACCCTGCGCCGGGTCGAGCTCCTGACCGAGCTCAGGGCCGGTGTCTACGACGTTCTCGTCGGCATCAACCTGCTCCGGGAAGGGCTCGACCTTCCCGAGGTGTCGCTGGTCGCCATCCTCGACGCCGACAAGGAGGGTTTCCTCCGGTCGGCGACGTCTCTCATCCAGACCATCGGGCGCGCGGCCCGCAACGTCTCCGGCGAGGTGCACATGTATGCCGACCGGCTCACGGCCTCGATGGAGCGTGCCATCGACGAAACCGATCGTCGCCGCGAGAAACAGGTCGCCTACAACACGCTGCACGGCATCGACCCCACCCCGCTCCGCAAGCGCATCGCGGATATCACCGAGGTTCTGGCGAGGGAGGAAGCCGACACGGCCGAGCTCCTGGCCGGCCGCGACGCGCGCCGGAAAAGCGTCGCTGCGACCCCGCGCCGGCAGGGACTGGCCGCGAACGGCGCCAACGACCTCGAATCCATCATCGCCGACCTGAACGGCCAGATGCTCGAGGCGGCCGGGGAACTCAAGTTCGAACTCGCGGCCCGGCTGCGCGACGAGGTCTCCGAGCTCAAGCGTGAGCTGCGTCAGATGGAGAAGGCCGGCCACATCTGACCGGCTTCCGAACAAAAATTCGAACACGTGTTCGCTCAGAGCGTTGTTCTGGGTGTATCAGTGTCGGCGCACTGCATAGACTCGAAAAGTGTCAATTTCCAAGGTAGAGTCCGGGTCAAAACTCAACGTCCGCGGTGCGCGTGTGCACAACCTGCACAACGTCGACCTGGAGATCCCTCGGGATTCGCTTGTCGTGTTCACCGGGCTGTCCGGCTCCGGCAAGTCCTCCCTCGCGTTCGACACCATCTTCGCGGAGGGCCAGCGGCGATACGTTGAGTCGCTCTCCGCCTACGCGCGCCAGTTCCTGGGGCAGGTGGACCGACCCGACGTCGATTTCATCGAGGGCCTGAGCCCGGCCGTCTCAATCGATCAGAAGTCGACCAACCGCAACCCGCGCTCGACCGTGGGCACCATCACCGAGGTCTACGACTACATGCGGCTGCTCTGGGCGCGCATCGGCATTCCGCACTGCGCGGTCTGCGGTGAGGTCATCCAGGCGCAGTCCGTGCAGCAGATCGCCGACCAGCTGATGGAGCTCGAGACGGGCGTGCGGTACCAGGTACTCAGCCCCGTGGTCTCGCAGAAGAAGGGCGAATTCGTCGACCTGTTCAAGGAACTCGCGGCCGGCGGCTATTCCCGGGCCATCGTCGACGGCACCCAGATTCAGCTCAGCGAGCCGCCCACCCTGAAGAAGCAGGTCAAGCACGACATCTCCGTGGTGATCGACCGGCTGGTCGCCGCACCCGAGCTGCTCAGCCGGCTCACGGACTCCCTTGAGACCGCGCTCAAACTGACCGACGGAATCGTGCAGATCAACTACGTCGACCTCGAGGGCGACGAGGCCTGGCAGAGCTACTCGGAGAAGCTCTCCTGCCCCAACAACCACCCCGTGCAGCTGACCGAGATCGAACCCCGCACCTTCTCATTCAACGCCCCGTTCGGCGCCTGCCCCGAATGCTCCGGTCTCGGCACGCGCATGTCGGTCGATGCCGACCTCCTCCTCGGTGATCCGCAACTGAGCATCGCGGAAGGCGTGGTCCTGCCCTGGACCACCCAGGGCAAGGGCCTGTTCCAGTACTACGAGAAGCTCCTCGACGGCCTCGCCCGCGACCTGGACTTCTCCCTCGACACCCCCTGGGGCGACCTCCCCGAGGAGGTGCAGAACGCCGTGCTCCGCGGCGACAACTTCGAGGTCAAGGTGAAGTGGAAGAACCGCTACGGCCGGGAGATGAGCTACACCTCCGGCTTCGAGGGTGTCGTCCCCTACATCGAGCGCCAGTACCTCCAGGCCGAGTCCGACACGCAGCGGGCACGCTGGGGCGAGTACCTGCGCGAGGTCGACTGCCCCGTCTGCGCCGGCACCCGGCTCAAGCCCGAGGTGCTCGCGGTGCTCGTGCACGACGCGAGCATCGCGGATGTCTGCAACCTCAGCCTCAGTGACGCGCGAGTCTTCATGAACAAGCTCGAGCTCACCGACCGGGAGGCGGTCATTGCGGCCCAGGTCCTGCGGGAGATCAAGGCACGCCTGGACTTCCTGATCCGGGTCGGCCTGAACTACCTCAACCTGGCCCGCGCCGCGGCGACCCTCTCCGGCGGCGAAGCCCAGCGCATCCGGCTGGCGACCCAGATCGGCTCCGGACTCACCGGCGTGCTCTATGTGCTGGACGAGCCGAGCATCGGCCTGCACCAGCGCGACAACCGGCGCCTGATCGAGACCCTCGTCACGCTGCGCGACCTCGGCAACACCCTGATCGTGGTCGAGCACGACGAGGACACCATCAAGACGGCGGACTGGATCGTCGACATCGGCCCCGGGGCCGGCGTCAACGGCGGGCATGTCGTGCACTCCGGCTCGTACGCCGACCTGCTCACGAACACCGCGTCTCTGACCGGCGACTACCTGGCCGGCCGCAAATCGATCCCCACGCCCACGACCCGGCGGGAGATCGACCCCGCCCGGGAGATCACGGTCGTCGGCGCGGAGGCGAACAACCTCAGGAAGGTGACCGTCAGCTTCCCGCTCGGTACCTTCACCGCGGTCACCGGGGTCAGCGGATCGGGCAAGTCGTCGCTGGTGAACGACATCCTGTACCGCGTCCTGGCCAACCGGCTCAACGGCGCCCGCAAGCTTCCCGGGCGCCACACCCGCGTCACTGGACTCGACCACCTCGACAAGGTCATCCACGTCGACCAGGCGCCGATCGGGCGCACCCCGCGCTCGAACCCGGCGACCTATACCGGCGTGTTCGACAAGATCCGCACCCTGTTCTCCGAGACCGTCGAGGCGAAGGCGCGCGGGTACCTGCCCGGCCGGTTCAGCTTCAACGTCAAGGGCGGCCGCTGCGAGGCCTGCTCCGGCGACGGCACGATCAAGATCGAGATGAACTTCCTGCCGGACGTCTACGTGGCCTGCGAGGTCTGCGGGGGATCCCGGTACAACCGAGACACCCTCACCGTGCATTACAAGGGCAAGAGCATCGCCGAGGTGCTGGACATGCCCATCAGCGAGGCCGCCGACTTTTTCGAACCGATCTCCGCGATCCACCGCTTCCTGAAGACCCTCGTCGAGGTGGGGCTCGGCTACGTGCGGCTCGGCCAGAGCGCGACCACGCTCTCCGGCGGCGAGGCCCAGCGGGTCAAACTCGCCACCGAGCTGCAGCGGCGCTCCAACGGCCGCAGCGTGTACGTGCTCGACGAGCCGACGACCGGCCTGCACTTCGAAGATGTGCGCAAGCTGCTGCTCGTGCTGAACAGCCTCGTCGACAAAGGCAACACGGTGATCGTGATCGAGCACAACCTCGACGTGATCAAGTGCGCGGACTGGGTGATCGACCTGGGCCCCGAGGGCGGTTCCGGCGGCGGCCTCGTGCTCGCCACGGGGACGCCGGAGCACATCGCCACCGTGAAGAAGAGCCACACCGGCACGTTCCTCAAGGAGGTCCTGGCAGCGCAGTAGGCGCGAGCAGGGATACCATGTCCGACGCGCTGAGCTACCGGCCCAAGACCGGAGAAATCCCCACGAGCCCGGGGGTCTACCGGTTTCGCGACGAAACCGGACGGGTGCTCTACGTCGGCAAGGCCAACAGCCTGCGGGCCCGTCTCGCGAACTATTTCGCCCCGCTCAGCAGCCTGCACGAGCGCACCCGGCGCATGGTCACCACTGCCACCTCGGTCGAATGGACCGTCGTCGGCACCGAGGTCGAGGCGCTCCAGCTCGAATGGACGTGGATCAACGAGTTCGACCCGCCGTTCAACGTGAAGTTCAAGGACGACAAGTCCTACCCCTACCTCGCCGTCACCCTCGCCGACGAGGCCCCGCGCGCCCTTGTCACCCGCACCACGGGCATCCGCAGGGCCCGGTATTTCGGTCCGTATCCGAAGGTTTGGGCCGTGCACGAGACCATCGAGCTCATGCTCAAGGCCTTCCCGATCCGCACCTGCAACAACTCCAACTACAAGCGCGCCATGCAGTCGGGCAAGCCGTGCTTCGCGGGCCAGATCGGCCGCTGCTTCGGTCCCTGTTCCGGCAAGGTGACCATCGAGGAACACCGGGTTATCGTGAACCAGTTCGTCAGTTTCATGGGTAGCCAGGATCGAAAGCTGATCAACACGCTGACCGCGGAGATGAAGGATGCCGCGGCGCACCAGAACTACGAGGTCGCCGCGAAGCGCCGGGACCAGGTCCTGGCCCTCAACGCCGTGCTGGAGAAGAGCGCCGTCGTGCTGCGGGACAGCGTCGACATCGACCTCTTCGCCATCGAAGAGGACGAGCTGGCTGCCGCGGTGCAGCTGTTCATCGTCCGGGGCGGGCGCATCCGTGGTGTGCGCGGCTGGATGGTCGACAAGGAGCTCGACGTGTCGACGGGTGAACTGATCGACTCGGTCATGCAGACGGCCTACGGCGGGGGTGCCGTGCCGCCGCGGGAAATCGTGGTGCCGCTCCTGCCCGACGACGCCGAGGCGCTGGAGATCTGGCTGGCCGGCCTGGCCAAGCGCAAGGTCAGGCTTGTCGCGGCCCAGCGGGGGGAGAAGGCGGCCCTGCTCGCGACCGCCACGCAGAACGCCAAGCACGCCCTGATGCTCTACAAGACCCGCAGAAGCTCCGACTTCGTCGCCCGGTCCAAGGCGCTGGAAGACATCCAGGAGGCGCTGGAGATGCCCTCGGCCCCCCTGCGCATGGAGTGCTACGACGTCTCCCACCTGAGCGGCACCAACATCGTCGCGTCGATGGTCGTGTTCGAGGACGGCCTGCCGCGCACCGACGAATACCGCCGGTTTAGCATCCCGGAGTCGACCGATGACACCGACTCCATCTACCGCACCCTCACTCGCCGCCTGGCATACCTGGTGCCCGAGGAGGGGGGGCCCGACGCCGAGACTGCGACGACGGATGCCCCGGTCGGCGACGCCTCGGGGAAGCGCAAGAAATTCAGGTACCAGCCGAACCTCCTGATCGTCGACGGAGGCCAGCCCCAGGTGGCCGCGGCGGCCCGGGCCCTGCGCGAATCCGGCGTCACGGGCATCCAGCTCTGCGGCATCGCCAAGCGGCTCGAGGAGATCTGGCTGCCCGACTCCGACTATCCCGTGATCCTGCCCCGCAACAGCGATGCACTGTTCCTGATCCAGCGCATCCGCGACGAGGCCCACCGGTTCGCGATCGTGCACCAGCGCACCAGGCGCAAGCGCGACATCAACACGGTGCTGGGGGAGATCCCCGGGCTCGGTCCCGCCCGGGTGAAGGTGCTGCTGCAGCATTTCGGCTCCGTCGCGCGTCTCAAGGAGGCCCCGGCGGACGCCATCTCCGAGGTCCGGGGCATCGGACCGGTGCTGGCGACAGCCATCCACGAGCATTTGCGCTCCTGAAGCGCTCTGCTGATCGGTAGGCTGGTCACTCAGGCCACATCCAACCGAAGGCGCAGTTCAGAATGACAACGGAGAACGACAGGCAGGAAATGCTTATCGTGACGGGCATGTCCGGGGCAGGTCGCTCGACCGTCGCAAATGCCTTGGAAGACCTCGGCTGGTACGTGGTCGACAATCTGCCGCCGCAGATGCTGCGCCCGCTCGTCGAACTCGTCGGCCGCGCCGGCACGAGCCTGCCGAAGATCGCCGCCGTGGTCGACATCCGCGGGCGCGACTTCTTCACCGACTTCCAGGAGATCGTGCACTCGCTGCGCAAGAGCGCCCAGGTGCGGGTCATCTTCCTCGAGGCGCGGGACGACGTGCTCGTGCGCCGCTTCGAATCCGTGCGGCGGCCGCATCCGCTGCAGGCCGACGGCACCATCCTCGACGGCATCTCGGCCGAGCGGTCCAAGCTCAGCGCCGTGCGCGAGTCGTGCGACCTCGTGATCGACACGTCCGACCTGAACATCCACCAGCTCGCCACGACCATCACCGAACGCTTCGCGGCCGCGGACGCCGCCGGGGTGCACGTGACCCTGATGAGCTTTGGTTTCAAGTACGGTCTCCCCACCGACGTCGACATGGTGGCCGATGTCCGCTTCCTGCCGAACCCGTTCTGGATCCCCGAGCTCCGGGCGCACAACGGGCAGGACGCCGAGGTGCGGGACTTCGTGCTCGAACAGACCGGCGCACGGGAGTTCATCGCGCACTACGCCGCCGCCCTCGAACCGGTGCTCGCGGGGTACCAGCGGGAGAACAAGCGTCACGCCACCATCGCCGTCGGCTGCACGGGCGGCAAGCACCGCTCGGTTGCCATGGCCGCTGAAATCGCGGCTCTGATCAAAGACTTCCCCGGCGTCGCCGTCAGCCTCAAGAATCGCGACCTCGGCCGAGAATAGCCACGGCCATCGATGCCTGCGTCAAGCAGACGCCGACACCGGCCAGTACGAACACAACGTCCAGAACCCTGGGCCAGGACGACAGAATGGACAAGCGATTGGCACTCACCGCCGACGTTAAAGACGAGCTTGCTCGCGTTGAAGTTTCAAAGACCACGGTGCGCGCCGCGGAATTGGCGACGATCCTCCGGTTTTCCGGGGGCCTGCACATGATCTCCAGCCGGATCGCGATCGAATCCGAGCTCGACACCGCACTGCTGGCCCGCCGGGTGCGGAAGGACCTGGCCGAACTGTACGGCGTGCGCAGCGACGTTTCCGTGATCGACGCCTCCGGCCTGCGCCGCAATAGCCACTTCCTCGTTCGCGTGCTCGAGGGAGGCGAGACCCTCGCGCGGCAGACGGGTCTGCTCGATGCCAGGCGACGCCCCATCCGCGGGTTGCCGAACCGCCTCACCACCGGGTCCCGGGAGGAAATCGCCGCCGTCTGGCGCGGCGCCTTCCTGGCCAACGGGTCGCTCACCGATCCGGGGCGCTCCGCAGCGCTGGAGGTCACCTGCCCGGGGAACGAGTCCGCCATGGCTCTGGTGGGCGCCGCCGGACGCCTCGGCGTGGCCGCGAAGGCCCGCGAGGTGCGCGGCGTGCACCGCGTCGTGATCCGTGACGGCGACGCGATCGGCGCGATGCTCGTGCACATGGGCGCGCAGGAGACGGTGCTCAACTGGGAGGCCCTCCGCCAGCGCCGCGAGGTGCGAGCGACCGCCAACCGCCTGGTCAACTTCGATGACGCCAACCTGCGGCGCTCCGCCCAGGCCGCCGTTGCTGCGTGCGCCCGGGTGCAGCGGGCCATGGAGATCCTCGGCGAGGACATTCCGGAACACCTGCGCTACGCGGGCGACCTGCGCCTCTCCTTCCGGGACTCCAGCCTCGACGAGCTCGGTCACCACGCGGACCCGCCGATGACGAAGGATGCCGTCGCTGGCCGCATCCGCCGGCTGCTGGCCATGGCCGACAAGAAAGCCGCAGACCAGGGGATCCCCGGCACCGACGCCAACCTGCCCGCCGACCTCGACGACGTCTAGCGGCGTCCAGCTTTCCCACATCCCCGTCACAGGTCCACCCCATCCTGAGTAGACTGAAATAGTTGCTCACGAACTGGTAGCGGCGCATTTCGCGTCGTCCACTACAGAGGAGATGCACATTGGCTGAATACACACTTCCGGCTTTGGCCTACGACTACTCGGCCCTCGCGCCGAGCATCAGCGGCACCATCATGGAACTGCACCACGGCAAGCACCACCAGGCGTACGTGACCGGGGCTAACACGGCCCTTGCACAGCTGGCCGAGGCCCGCGACGCCGGCGACCTCACCTACGTGAACAAGCTCGAGAAGGACCTTGCGTTCAACCTCGGCGGTCACGTCAACCACTCGATCTTCTGGACGAACCTCTCCCCGGACGGTGGCGACAAGCCCACTGGCGAGCTGGCCGGCGCCATCGACGACAACTTCGGCTCGTTCGACAAGTTCCGCGCGCACTTCGCCGCGGTGGCGCTCGGTGTGCAGGGCTCCGGCTGGGCGGTGCTCGCCTGGGACTCCATCGGCCAGCGACTGATCATCCAGCAGTTCTTCGACCAGCAGGCGAACTTCGCCGCCGGCACCATCCCGGTGCTGATGCTGGACGTCTGGGAGCACGCGTACTACCTCGATTACCGCAACGTTCGTGCCGATTACGTGAAGGCCTTCTGGAACATCGTCAACTGGGCGAACGTCCAGGAGCGCTTCTCCGTGGCACGCGAAAAGACCAACGGACTGCTGCTCCTCTCCTAGAGGAGCCGGGCCCCTCCGGGGGCCCGCAGCCCGTCCCGTTTCAACCATCAAAACGCGCTCCGGCGCACAAATATTAGGAGTCATCTGTGTCTGTAAAGATTGGTATTAACGGATTCGGCCGCATTGGCCGCAATTATCTTCGCGCTGACCTCGCCCAGGGCAGCGACATCGAGATCGTCGCTGTGAACGACCTCACCGACACGAAGACGCTGGCTCACCTCCTTAAATATGACTCCATCACCGGTCGCCTGAACGCCACCGTTTCCGTTGAGGGTGACTCGATCATCGTCGACGGCAAGCCGATTAAGGTCCTCGCCGAGCGCGACCCGGCCAACCTTCCCTGGGGCGCCCTGGGCGTCGACATCGTGATCGAGTCGACCGGTCGCTTCACCAAGGCCGAGGACGCGCGCAAGCACATCACCGCCGGCGCCAAGAAGGTCATCGTCTCCGCTCCCGCCACAGGCGACGCGGCCACGATCGTCATGGGCGTCAACGAGCAGGACTACGACCCGGCCAAGTTCGACATCATCTCCAACGCGTCGTGCACCACGAACTGCCTCGCGCCGCTCGCCAAGGTCTTCAACGACAACTTCGGCATCAAGTCCGGCCTGATGACGACCATCCACGCGTACACCGCCGACCAGAACCTGCAGGACGGCCCGCACTCCGACCTGCGTCGCGCCCGTGCCGCAGCCGTGAACATCATCCCGACGTCGACCGGTGCCGCCAAGGCCCTGGGCATCGTCCTCCCCGAGCTCAAGGGCAAGCTTGACGGCTTCGCTTTACGCGTTCCGGTTCCCACCGGTTCCATCACCGACCTCACCGTCATTGCTGAGCGTCCGGTCACGGTCGAGGCCATCAAGGCTGCGTACAAGGCTGCCGCCGAGGGCCCCCTCAAGGGAATCCTGATGTACACGGAAGATGAAATCGTCTCCAGCGACATCGTCACCGACCCGCACTCCTCCATCTTCGATGCCGGCCTGCTGCGCGTCATCGGCGACCAGGTCAAGCTGTCCTCCTGGTACGACAACGAGTGGGGCTACTCCAACCGCATGGTTGACCTCACCGCGCTCGTCGCCAAGAGCCTCTAACGGGGTCCGCAGTGACGCTGCGTACTATCGAATCACTGGGACAGCTCAGCGGAAAGCGCGTCATCGTCCGTTGTGACCTCAACGTGCCGTTGAAAGACGGCGAGATCACGGATGATGGCCGCGTGCGGGCGTCCCTGCCGACCATCAAGGCTCTGCGTGAGCAGGGTGCCCGAGTTGTGATCGTTTCGCACCTCGGACGCCCCAAGGGCGCCCCGGAAGCCAGGTACAGCCTGGCCCCGGTGGCGGTCCGACTCGCCGAACTGCTGGGCGCGGACGTGGCCTTCGCCACGGACACGGTCGGTGCTTCGGCTCAGGCCGCCGTGGCCGCCCTCGCCGACGGGGAGGTCGTCGTTCTCGAGAACCTCCGCTTCAACGCGGGGGAGACCGCGAAGGATGACGCCGAGCGCGGCGCGTTCGCCACGGAGCTTTCCGCTCTGGGCGATGTGCTCGTGTCCGACGGCTTCGGCGTCGTGCACCGCAAGCAGGCCAGCGTGTTCGACCTCGCGGGGATTCTTCCCAGCGCGGCCGGCCTCCTGATCGCCGCGGAGCTCGAAGTCCTCGACCGCCTCACCGAGAAGCCCGAGGCTCCGTACGCGGTGGTCCTGGGCGGCTCGAAGGTCTCGGACAAGCTGGGCGTCATCGGGCACCTGCTGCCCCGCGTCAATTCGCTGCTCATCGGCGGCGGCATGGCCTACACCTTCCTCGCAGCCCAGGGTCACAAGGTCGGCGCAAGCCTGCTCGAAGCCGACCAGATCGAAACCGTTCGCGGTTACCTTCAGGAGGCTGAGCGCCTGGGCGTGAAGATCGTGGTCCCGACGGACGTCGTCGTCGCCTCGAAGTTCGGGGCCGACGCGGAAATCGCAGTCACCCCGGCCAGCGGCATCGAAGACACCACCTTCGGAGCCTCAGGTCTCGGCCTGGACATCGGGCCGGAGACGGCAGCGGCATTCGCTGACATCATCCGGGCGTCCAAGACGGTCTTCTGGAACGGCCCGATGGGCGTGTTCGAGCTGGCCCCGTTCGCGGAGGGCACCCGCACGGTTGCCGCCGCGCTGACCGAGGTCGACGGTTTGAGCGTTGTCGGTGGCGGAGACTCTGCCGCCGCGGTGCGCACCCTCGGCTTCACCGATGACCAGTTCGGTCACATTTCTACCGGCGGCGGCGCGAGCCTCGAGTTCCTCGAGGGTAAGCGCCTGCCAGGACTGGAGGTCCTCGGATGGCAGTAAACGAACACCCACGGCGTACTCCGCTGATTGCAGGCAACTGGAAGATGAACCTGGACCACCTCCAGGCCATCGCCTTCGTGCAAAAGCTCGCCTGGAACCTGAAGGACGCCAAGCACGATGTCGCAGCGGTCGAGGTGGCGGTTTTCCCGCCGTTCACCGACCTCCGCTCGGTGCAGACGCTGGTGTCCGCCGACAAGCTCCCGATCGCCTTCGGCGCCCAGGACCTGTCGGCACACGATTCAGGCGCGTACACCGGCGAGATCTCCGGTGCGTTCCTGGCCCAGCTTGAGTGCAAGTACGTGCTCATCGGGCACTCCGAGCGGCGCACGCTGCACGCGGAGACCGACGAGCAGGTCGCGGCCAAGGTTTCGGCAGCGCTCAAGCACAATTTGGTTCCGATCATCTGCGTCGGCGAGACCGCCGCGGACCTGGAACTGCACGGCCCGAGTGCGGTGCCGGTTGCCCAGCTGCGTGCGGCCCTGTCCGGTGTCACTGACGCGGCCGACTTCGTCGTCGCCTACGAGCCCGTTTGGGCGATCGGCTCCGGCCAGGCGGCAACGCCTGAACAGGCCGAGCAGGTGGCGGCACAGTTGCGTCTCGTGCTCAAGGAAACGCTCGGTCAGGATGTGGCCGACAAGACGCGCATCCTGTATGGCGGTTCGGTGAAGGGCGTCAACATCGCGGGTTACATGCGCGAGCCCAACGTTGACGGCGCGCTCGTCGGCGGCGCCAGCCTGGACATCGACGAGTTCTCGAGCATCGTCCGGTTCCAGAAGCACGTCGGCCTGTAGGGGTTCATCCCCGACGCTGGTAATGAACCAACCCGTCGGCCCCCGTTCCGGGGGTCGGCGGGTTGGTTCGTGATGCAGGCTATGATTATGACTGATCTTGGTGGGGCTTTTGCTGCCACCGCACTGTGAAAGGTTTCGCGTGGAGATTCTCCAGGTTGTACTGCAGGTATTGCTCGGAATTACGAGCCTGCTGCTCACCATGCTCATTTTGCTGCACAAGGGGCGCGGTGGAGGCTTGTCCGACATGTTCGGCGGTGGTGTCACCTCGAACCTCGGGGCTTCAGGCGTGGCGGAGCGCAACCTCAACCGCATCACGGTCATCCTCGCCCTGCTCTGGATAACCTGCATCGTGATCCTCGGGTTGATCACCAAATTCGACGCGGGACTGTAACGCCCGCTCCACAGTTTTGACGAGTACCAGCTCATTCGGCCGATCGGCTTCAGGCCCTTTTCAAGCGGAGGAACAACATGGCATCTGGTGGCAGCGCAATCCGTGGCTCCCGTGTAGGAGCTGGCCCCATGGGCGAGCAGGACCGCGGTTTCCACGCGGACCGCATCAAGGTGTCCTACTGGGACGCCCTCGGCAACGAGACCGTTCGCTACTTCGCGGCCAATCTGCCCGACGACGAGATCCCCGAAACCATCGACTGCCCGTCCTCCGGCCTGCCGGCCGGACGCGACAAGGAAAACCCGCCCTCGGTCGTCAAGCTCGAGCCGTATAAGACCCACCTCGCGTACGTCAAGGAACGGCGCACGGAGGAGGAAGCGGAATCCCTGCTCGAGGAGGCACTCCAGCAGCTTCGCGTTCGCCGAGGAAAGCTGACGGCCACGAACTGACCTGACGTCACCACGAACCAGAAAAGGTCCCGACGATGTCGGGGCCTTTTTCGTGCCTGTTCGGCGTGACCCGGTCAGAAGGAGGACGCGGTGAGGTTCTCGGGAACCTCCGCGGCGGCCTCACGGTCGACGAAGAAGTTCGTGTACCGGCGACCTTTGATCCCGGCCACGGGGACCTCATCCCGGCTGGCTCCCGCGAGGGCGAGGCCCAGGGCCGAGGCCTTGTCCGGGCCGGCCAGGACCATCCAGATGCACCGCGACGAGTTGAGGGCCGGTCGGGTGAGGCTGAGGCGCTCCGCCGGGGGTTTCGGCGAGGAGCGCACCGCGATCACGCTGGCGGCGTTTTCCCGGATTCCGGCCTGATGCGGGAACAGGGACGCGACGTGGCCGTCGGGGCCCACACCGAGGAACGTGACGTCGAAGCGCGGCAGGGCCGTTCCTTCGATCGAGTGGGACTCCAGCTCGGCGGCGTAGCTGGCGGCGGCCTCGTCCAGGTCGAGTCCCTCGTCCGACGCGGCGAAGGGGTGGATGTTCCCAGCAGGAATCTCGATGTGGTCCAGCAGAGCCGTGCGGGCCTGGAGCTCGTTACGTTCGGGGTGGTTTTTGGGCACCCAGCGTTCGTCGCCCCACCAGAATGCCACCTGCTCCCAGTCGATGGTGTCGCGGGCCGCGGAGGCGTTGACGGCCTCCAGCACTTCGACGGCCACGGACCCCCCGGTGAGGACCACGTTGAGGTCGCCCTGCTCGTGCAGGAGGTCAACCGCGGTGGTGATGAATCTAGCGGCGACCGAAGCCGCCAGGGCAGCCCGGTTAGGGTGCACCAGTACTCGTCGTTCGTTGGTCACGATCGTCCTCCGGTTAATTCTGCGACCACATCGTCAAGGTGCGGTAGGCCGCGCGTGATGACTTCACCATACAGTTCGTCTGGATCCAGGCGGCGCAGCTCATCGCTGAGACAGTCCCGCAGGCTTCGACGTTTGAGGGTGAGGTCCTGAACCGGTTGACCCGGCTGGGTGAGCGTCGCGATGTCGGGGACCTCGCGTTCGAGGGAGATGACGCCGGCCGAGCGCGTCAGGTGCACGCAGCGGATGCCGTGGGACATCGGTCCCGTCGTGAATTCGTAGTCCACCGGGACCTGGAGCTGCATCGACAGCCAGGCGGCGAGCAGGGTCGTCGACGGCGAGTCGGCGGCGCCTGACACCCGCACCGCCGTGACCGGCAGATACGGGGGCTGGTCGAGCACGGCGGCGAGCTGGGCGCGCCAGAGGGTCAACCGGGTCCAGGCGAAGTCCGTGTCGCCGGGACGGTACGAGGCGCACAGGTGGTGCAGGGCCGCCTGCGGGTCCGGCTGGGCGGAGGCGTCCGTGATGCGCCGGTAGGCGATCCGCCCAAGCGGGGACTCGGCGGGCACGACCGGGGCCACACCGGGCCACCAGGCCACGACCGGGGCGTCCGGTAGGAGCAACCCCGTGACCAGGCTTTCCTGGTCGCTGGCGGCGTCGCCGTAGGCACGAAGCACGATCACCTCGCTCGCCCCGGCGTCACCGCCGACCCGGATTTCGGCATCGATCCGGGCGGAGGCGTGCGGGTCGGTCGGGTCGGACTCGGGCGTGGACATCACGATGACCCGCATCGGGTGTTCCCTCGAGGCATCGTTCGCCGCCTCGATCGCCTCTTCCTCGTGACCCATCGTCGACGCGATGATCAGCGTCAACACGCGGCCGAGGGCGACGGCGCCGCCCTCCTCGCGGATCCTGACCAGGGCTTTTGAGATCTTGGACGTGGTCGTGTTGGGCAGATCGACGATCATGGGCGTCTCCAGTGTCGGCCGTCGCGGGCCAGAAGTTCATCGGCGGTGGACGGACCCCAGGTTCCCGGCCGGTACTGCTCGGGTTGTCCCTGCGTCGCCCAGAATTCCTCGATCGGGTCGAGGATCTTCCAGGACAGTTCGACCTCCTCGTGCCGGGGGAACAGGGGCGGATCGCCGAGGAGCACATCCAGGATCAGACGTTCGTAAGCTTCCGGGCTGGCCTCGGTGAAGGCGTGCCCATAGCCGAAGTCCATGGTCACATCCCGCACCTGCATGCCGACGCCGGGCACCTTGGAGCCGAAACGGATGGTGACGCCCTCATCGGGCTGCACCCGGATGACCAGCGCGTTCTCGCCGAGGGGAGTCGTGTTGGCCTTGGCGAAGAGATGCTGGGGGGCGCGTTTGAAGACAACGGCAATCTCGGTGACCCTGCGGCCGAGGCGCTTTCCCGCGCGCAGGTAGAAGGGGACCCCTGACCAGCGACGCGTGTCGATGCTCAAGCGGATCGCAGCATACGTCTCGGTGAGGGACTCGGGGTCCATCCCATCCTCGTCGAGGAAGCCGGGAACCTTCTCGCCGCCCTGCCACCCGCCCGCGTACTGGCCGCGAGCCGTGCCGGTGGCCAGGTCGTCCGGGAGCCGCACGGAGGCCAGTACCTTTTCCTTCTCGGCGCGCAGGTCCGTCGCGTCGAACGAAATGGGCTCTTCCATCGCGGTCAGGGCCAGGAGCTGGAGCAAGTGGTTCTGGATGACGTCTCGGGCGGCGCCGATGCCGTCGTAGTAGCCGGCGCGGCCGCCCACGCCGATGTCCTCCGCCATGGTGATCTGCACGTGGTCGACGTAGTTGGCGTTCCAAATCGGCTCGTAGAGCTGATTGGCGAAACGCAGCGCAAGGATGTTCTGCACCGTCTCCTTGCCCAGGTAGTGGTCGATCCGAAACACGGAGTCGGGGGAGAAGACCGACTCGACGACGTCGTTCAGCTTTCGCGCCGTCTGCAGGTCACTGCCGAACGGCTTCTCGATGACGACTCTGCGCCACTGCCCGTCCTTCTGTTCGGCGAGCCCGGACCGCCTGAGCTGCTCGGTGACGAGGGGAAAGGCCTTCGGCGGAATCGAGAGGTAGAACGCATGGTTGCCCATCGTGCCCCGCTCCCGGTCCAGTTCTGCGATGGTCTCCTTCAGCAGTTCGAAGGAGGCATCGTCGTCGAAGGAACCGGGGACGAAACGGATTCCCTCGGCCAGCTGTGCCCAGACGTCCTCGTGGAAATCGGTGCGCGCGTACTGCTTGACGGAGTCGTGCACCACCTTCATGAAGTCCTCGTTGTCCCAGTCTCGCCGGGCGAAGCCGACGAGAGCGAAGCCGGGAGGCAGGAGACCTCGGTTGGCCAGGTCGTACACCGCCGGCATGAGTTTCTTCCGCGACAGATCACCGGTGACGCCGAAAATGACGAGGCTGCTGGGCCCGGCAATCCGGTTCAGACGGTGGTCGGACGGCGATCGCAGCGGATTGAACTCCGGGGTGATTTCCACCGGGGGCATGCGGCTCCTTCAGGATGGGGCGGTGAGGCGGTGAGGCGGTGAGGCGGTGCGGCGCTGAGTCCGTCCGGCGGAAACGATGACGGCGCCGGCCCCGGAAGGGTCGGCGCCGGATCGTCAGCGCAGGGCGTCGAACAGGGTTGTGATGTTCTTCTGCGGCTGGGTCAGCGTCAGCGTCAGGACCGGGCGGCCGTGTGCGGCAAGAACGCTGGCGTCGCCGCTGGCCTGGGCCTGGATGAGCTCGCCGAAGGTGAACGGGCGCTCCGGGATGTCCAGGTCCACCTCGGGGGTCGTCAGGATCTGCAGGAAGACGCCGGTGGTCTGGCCGCCCTTGTGCAGCTGACCGGTGGAGTGCAGGAACCGGGGCCCCCAGCCGAATGTCACCGGACGCTTCGAGAGCGCGGCCAGGAGGCTGCGGATCTGCGCGAGCTGCGGCAGTTCCAGCCGGTTCACGTAGGCCTGCACGGAGATGAACCCGTCCGGGCCGAGCTCCTCGATCAGGGCATCGATGGCAGACGCGAGGTCGCTCGCGGCGCCGATGACGTGGGCTGTGCCCCGGATCTCGATGCCGTCCGAGATGAAAGCGGCCGGGGCGGGCTCGGGGCGGGAGTCGAGAAGTCCACGGGTCGCGATCTTGGCGGCTTCGACATCCGGCTGATCGAACGGGTTGATGCCGAGCAGACGGCCCGCGACGACGGTCGCGTACTCCCAGACCAGGAACTGGGCGCCGAGGGTGCCGCTGACGCGGATCTCGCCCCGTCCGTCGTGGTCGGCGAACAGGTGAAGGCCGGCGTCGTCGACGAGGCGCAGGATCTGCACGTCGGGCAGGTTCTCGGTCAGTTCGGGTGCGGTGGGGTCGAGGACGACGGGGAGGATTCCGGTGCCCTGCTTGCCGGTCGACTCGGCGATGAGCTGTTCGGCCCAGTCCGGGAACCCGACGATGTGGGTGCCGTCGGCCACGAGGGCGAGCTTGTCCTTGCGCGGGTTCGTCGCCGCGATGGCCGCGCCGAGGATGAGTCCGGGGTTTTTCGGGCTGTCGATGGCGAGCGAGAGCGAGATGGACTCGGCTTCATCGAGGAGCTCCGCGATGTCCACGCCGGCGAGTCCGGACGGAACGAGTCCGAATGCCGTCAGTACGGAAAAGCGCCCGCCGACGGTGGGGTCGGCGTTGAACACCCGGTAGCCGACCGAGCGGGCATCCGCGTCGAGCGGGGAGCCCGGGTCGGTCACCACGATGATCCGGTCGACCGGGTCGATCCCGGCCTCACGGAAGGCCCGCTCGAACACGCGGCGCTGGCTGTCGGTTTCCGCCGTCGAACCGGACTTGGACGAGACGACCAGAGCGGTCTCGGCGAGGTGATTGCCGAGGGCGGCGAGCACCTGGCCGGGGTCCGTGGAGTCCAGGACCGTCAAGGGAACCCCGGCGGTGCGCGTGATGACCTCGGGGGCGAGGGAAGACCCGCCCATGCCGGCGAGGGCGATGCGGGTGACTCCGGCGGCGCGCAGCGAATCGCGCAGGGCCAGAATCTCGGGGATCAGCGGGCGGGAATCGGCGACGGACTCGGTCCAGCCGAGCCGTTTGGCGGCTTCGGCTTCCGCGTCGGGGCCCCACAGGGCGGGGTCCAGCGCGGTGATGCCGGAGGCGACGAGGTCGGCGACGAGGGTGGGGACGGTGGCGCGCACGGCGTCGGCCGCGGCGCCACTGACGGAGATGCGGAAGCTCACCGGTCGGCACCGTTTCGGGTGGCGGTCTTGGCGGCATCCAGCGCCTGGGTCACGGTGTCCAGCAGCTCGTTCCAGGACACCACGAACTTGGAGACGCCCTCGGTCTCGAGCACCTGGGTGACGTCGGCGTAGGAGATGCCTTCGTTGGCGAGGGCGTCGAGGACGAGGTTGGCCTCGTCGTACGCGCCGGTGACCGAGTTCGCGGGGATGATTCCGTGGTCGAGGGTCGCCGCGAGGGTCTTCTCCGGCATGGTGTTGACGACCTCGGGGGCAACCAGGTTGGTCACGTAGAGGGTGGCGGGAAGCGTGGGGTCCTTGACGCCGGTGGAGGCCCACAGCGGGCGCTGCTTGTTGGCGCCCGCGCTCAGCAGGCCGAGGGCACGCTCGGTCGAGAATGCTTCTTCGAAGACCTGATACGCGAGTTGGGCGTTCGCGACGCCGGCCTTGCTCTTCAGCGCGAGGGCCGAGTCGGTGCCGATGGCCTCGAGGCGTGCGTTGATCTCCGTGTCCACCCGCGACACGAAGAACGATGCCACGGAGTGGATCGTGGACAGGTCGATGCCGGCGGCCTTGGCCTTCTCCAGGCCGGAGAGGTACGCGTTGATGACCTGGCGGTGCCGCTCGAGGCTGAAGATCAGGGTGACGTTGACGCTGATGCCGAGCGCGATCGTCGCGGTGATGGCGTCTAGCCCTTCAACGGTGGCCGGGATCTTGATCATGGCGTTGGGACGGTTGACCTTCGCCCACAGTTCCTGGGCCTGCGCGATGGTGCCGGCCGCGTCGTGGGCGAGGCCAGGCTCGACCTCGATCGAGACGCGTCCGTCGACGCCGTTGGTGCGATCGTAGACCGGGCGGAAGATGTCGCTGGCCGCGGTGACGTCATCCGTCGTGATCTCGAACACGGCATCGTGCACACTGGTGCCGGCGGCCGCGAGGGCGGCCACCTGCTCGGCGTACGCCTCACCCTTACTGAGGGCGCCCGCGAAGATCGTCGGGTTGGTGGTGACGCCGACGACGTTTTTCGTGTCGATCAGGTTCTGCAGCCCGCCGGAAACGATCCGTTCGCGGGACAGGTCGTCCAGCCAGATGCTGACGCCGGCGAGGGAAAGTTCGGCGAGGGGAGTGTTCTCTGTCATGTCTCTAATCTCCTAAAAAATGTGCAGGTTGTTCCGAATGTGGTGCCGCCGACCGTTGAGTCAGTGGGCGGCGAGGGATTCCTTGGCTGCGGCGACGACGGCCTCGGTGGTGATTCCGAATTCGCGGAACAGGGTCTTGTAGTCGGCCGAGGCGCCGAAGTGCTCGATCGAGACGCTGCGGCCGCGGTCGCCGACGTAGCTTGTCCAGGTCAGGGCGATGCCGGCCTCGACCGACACCCGGGCCGTGATCTCACGGGGGAGCACGCTTTCGCGGTACTCCGCGGGCTGCTCCTGGAACCACTCGAGGCTGGGAGCAGACACGACACGGGCGTGGATGCCGTCGACCCGCAGCTGCTCACGGGCGGCCAGGGCGAGCTGCACCTCCGAACCCGTGCCGATCAGGATCACGTCGGGGGTGCCTCCCGGCGCTTCGGCGAGGATGTAGGCGCCCCGGGCGACGTTCCGCGCGGATGCGAAAACCTCACCGTGGGCATCGCCGTTGCCACGCGGGACCACGGGAATGTTCTGGCGGGTCAGCACGATCCCGGCCGGTCCCTGGCGCCGTTCGAGGATGGTCTTCCAGGCCCAGGAAACCTCGTTGGCGTCGCCGGGTCGCACAACGTCGAGTCCCGGGATGGCGCGCAGGGTCGCCAGCTGCTCGATCGGCTGGTGTGTGGGGCCGTCCTCGCCGAGTGCGACGGAGTCATGGGTCCAGACGAAGATCGAGGGAGACTTCATCAGGGCGGCCAGGCGGATGGCCGGTCGCATGTAGTCGCTGAAAATCAGGAACGTTCCGCCGAACGGGCGGGTGTTCCCGTGCAGCACGATGCCGTTCAGGATGGCCGCCATGGCATGCTCGCGGATGCCGAAGTGCAGCACCCGGCCATAGGAGTTGCCCGTCCACTCGCCGGTGGAGTGCTCGCTCGGAATGAACGACGCCGCGCCCCCGATGGTCGTGTTGTTCGATTCGGCGAGGTCGGCGGAGCCGCCCCAGAGCTCGGGGATGACGGTGCCGAGGGCGGTGAGCACCTTGCCGGAAGCGGCACGGGTCGAGACCTCGATGTCGGCCTCGAACACGGGCAGCGCCGCGTCGACGCCCTCGGGCAGGTCGCCGGCGAGAACCCGGTCGAGCAGCGCCTTCCGCTCCGGGTTGGCGGCAGCCCAGGCGTCGAACGCGGTGGTCCACTCCGCGTGGACCGCGGCGCCGCGCGCCACCGCCTGGCGGGTGTGGGAGATGACCTCGTCGGACACCTCGAAGTTCAGCGCCGGGTCGAAACCGAGCACGGTCTTGACGGCGGCCAGCTCGTCGGCGCCGAGAGCAGAACCGTGGATCTTTCCGGTGTTCTGCTTCTTCGGGCTGGGCCAGCCGATGATGGTCTTCAGGATGATCAGGGACGGCTTGTCGGTGACGGCCTTGGCCGCCTCGATTGCGTCGTTGAGGGCGGCGACGTCTTCGACGTAGGCACCCGTCTTCTTCCAATCGACCGTCTGCACGTGCCAGTGGTACGCGTCATAACGCGCGGCCACATCCTCGGTGAACGCGATGTTGGTGTCGTCCTCGATCGAGATCTGGTTGCTGTCGTAGATCGCGATCAGGTTGCCGAGCTGCTGGTGGCCGGCGAGGGACGAAGCCTCGCTCGTGATGCCTTCCTGCAGGTCGCCGTCGCCGGCGATCACGTACACGAAGTGGTCGAAGGGGCTCGTGCCGGCGGCGGCCTCCGGGTCGAACAGTCCGCGTTCGAAGCGGGACGCGTAGGCGAAGCCGACAGCGGAGGCGAGGCCCTGTCCGAGGGGACCGGTCGTGATCTCGACCCCGTCCGTGTGGCCGTATTCCGGGTGGCCGGGGGTTTTGGAGCCCCAGGTGCGCAGAGCCTTCAGATCGTCGAGCTCGAGCCCATAGCCGCCCAGGTACAACTGCACGTACTGCGTGAGGGAACTGTGACCGACGGAAAGGACGAACCGGTCGCGGCCCAGCCAGTCGTTGTCGGACGGGTCGCGGCGCATGACCTTCTGGAACAGGAGGTAGGCGGCCGGGGCAAGGCTCATGGCCGTGCCGGGATGCCCGTTCCCGACCTTCTCCACGGCGTCGGCCGCGAGCAGGCGTGCGGTGTCGACCGCCTTGTTGTCAATCGAATCCCACTGCAATGCTGCCACTTGGTATTGACCCTTCTGGATACAAAGGGGGCAGGTTGTCGAGAACCCGCACCCGCTGGTGTGCGCGCCCGTGGACATCAGCGTCATCATGGTTTCGCAGCAGAGGCCATTTCCGGTGGATCATGCCTGCATGCACCGTGATTGGCGAGCATCCCCAGTATAGGCAACCCGCGGTTGGGCCGGAGTATGGGGCGCCCCATAATCCTCCGGCGCACTACCGTTTGGCGACGAGGTCGGCCGGTGATGATCCGGGGGAGACCGTGCGGGTGTCGATGGGGGCGCTCAGATTCAACAGGAGCGCGGTCATCACGGCCGCGAGGATGCAGGACAGCACCATATGGATGCCGACCAGGCCGGCCGGCAGTCCCGTGTTGGCCTGGATCAGGCCGACCCCGACCTGCACGGCCTCGACGAGCAGCAGCAGCATCGCCCAGCCTCGCGTCTGCAGGCCGCGAGACACTCCGGTGACCATCAACACCAGGGTGAAGGCCACGGTCAGGTAGGCCGGCCAGCTGTGGATGTGCTGGAGGAACTCCGGGTCAAGGCCGGTGCGCGGGGCGTCCACGTCGCCCGCGTGCGGGCCGGAGCCGGTGGTGAGGATCCCGACCAGGATGGTGAGGAGCACGAAGGCGCTCGTGACCCACGCGACGGCACGGTACCAGCGCGGCACGGCGAGGGTGCGCTGCACACGACCGGTGTAGACCCGGTGCACGAACACGGTGCAGAGCACGACCAGGGCGACGGAGATCACGAAGTGGAGGCCGACCACGTAAGGGTTCAGCTGCACGAGAACGCTGATCCCACCGATGACGGCCTGGGCCGGGATGCCGAGCCCGGCCAGCAGTGCGAGCCGGAACAGGTCGGGCCGCTCACGGCGCAACCGCACCACGGCCAGGAACGCCGCGATCGCGATCAGGCCCAGGGCGACGCCCAGCAGACGGTTGCCGAACTCGATGAACCCGTGGATGCCCATTTCGGGTGTGTTGACCAGGGAATCCGCGGTGCATTTCGGCCAGGTCGGGCAACCGAGGCCGCTACTCGTCAGGCGCACGAGCCCGCCCGTGCCGACCAGGAGAATCTGGGCGGCCAGGTAGACCCACGCGATCACCCGGACACGCCTGTCGATCCTGGTGGGCAACCACTCCGCAATACGTTTCACCGGTTCAGCTTCCTGTCTCGTGCGCGATGTGTGAAAACGCCGGACCGCACTACTAATCCCATGGCTAGCCTGTAGAATTAGGTGTTTCCTGGGCGGCGACACCGCAGTTGACATAACCGTGGCGCAACACACCGTCGTCTGTGAACATCTTAGGTACGCAACGTAGCCGCTCACACAACGCGTTCCCGTGTCTGCCCTCCGGCCGGAGGCCTTCCCTGGAATGACCGGACTGATATCCGGGTTGTCGTGGTTGGGAGAAGAGGTAGATATGTCCGACGTCCTGCTTGACCGCCCCGAACTTGCGGGGCTCGGTACGTACGAGTTTGGTTGGTCCGATTCCGATGCGGCGGGCGCGTCCGCCAGGCGCGGGGTTTCG
>NZ_SOGU01000075.1:0-24649 GCF_004403275.1 Cryobacterium sp. TMT4-10 | reverse complement strand
GACGCGCCCCGCCCGGCCCGCCGTCGCGACGCGCCCCGCCCGGCCCGCCGCGCCCTGGCCGCCGCATCCGTCTCGTCTCCCGCTCCCGATCCGCTGAGGGGTCCCGAATCGACCTTCGATCGGCCCGGGAAGGTCGATTCGGGACCCCTCACGGCGGGAGACATTGACGACTGTCGATCTTTCACGTAGATTGCATCGACAGACATCAATATAAGACCCGGGCGACAGCTGCCCGGCGACCAGCCAAGGGAGAACACCATGAGCGACACCGCTGATTCCGTACGTGACGAGGTCCGGGCGCGCTACGCGAGCGCGGCGCTGTCGGTGACCGAGGCCGGGCGCAGCTCCCTGCTCGCCCCGTCGGCCTCCTGCTGCAGCACCGACACGACGGATGCCCCGGACTCCTGCTGCGGACCGGGCGCGGTCGACGAGAGCGCGGTCTTCGGCTCCGTGCTCTACGGCCTCGATGCCACCGCCGGTCTGCCGGGCGACGCCGTGCTGGCCAGCCTCGGCTGCGGAAACCCGACCGCGGTCGCGGACCTGCAGGCCGGCGAAACCGTGCTCGACCTCGGCTCCGGCGGAGGCATCGACGTGCTCCTCTCCGCCCGACGGGTCGGCCCGACCGGGTTCGCCTACGGACTCGACATGACCGACGAGATGCTCGACCTGGCCCGCCGCAACGCTGCCGCCGCCCAGGCGGAGAACGTCGAATTCCTCAAGGGCACGATCGAAGAGGTGCCGCTGCCCACCGAGAGCGTCGACGTCGTCATCTCCAATTGCGTGATCAACCTGTCGACCGACAAGCCCGCCGTCCTCGCGGAGATGTTCCGGGTGCTGCGTCCCGGCGGCCGCATCGGCGTGTCCGACGTCGTCGCCGAGAACCACCTCACGCCCGCCCAGAGGGCCGAACGCGGCTCGCACGTGGGCTGCATCGCCGGCGCCCTCTCGATCGAGGAATACGAGACCGGGCTCTCCCGCGCGGGCTTCGAGCAGGTGAGTGTGACCCTGACCCACGACGTGGCCGACGGCATGCACGGCGCCATCGTGCGCGCGGTCAAGCCGGTCGTCGCCGACTGAGCCGCAGACCCGGAACGTCCTCCCCCGCGTCGCACCCACGCGGCCCGCGTCGCACCCACGCGGCCCGCGTCGCACCCACGCGGCCCGCGTCGCACCCACGCGGCCCGCGTCGCACCCACGCGGCCCGCGTCTCGGCGTGAGGGGTCCCAAATCGACCTTCCGGGGGCCCGGGAAGGTCGATTTGGGACCCCTCAGCGGCAGGCAGACCCGCGGATCAGGGGCGGCCGGATCCGGGCAGCGCAGCGGCGGAGCAGCGACAGGGCAGGGCAGCGGCGAGGCCGAGCGGCGAGGCCGAGCCGCGGCGAGTGGCGGCGAGTGGCGGCGGGTGGCGCTCAGGCGAGTGGCGGCGGGTGGCGCTCAGGCGAGCCGCGGCGAGTGGCGCTCAGGCGAGCCGCGGCGAGTGGCGCTCAGGCGGTCGGCACCCGCAGCAGGCCACCCTCGCTGCGGCAGGTGGCCGCCGCGATCAGCATGGCGTCGGCCAGCAGGGATTGCCAGCCGGCGGCATCCGTGGGCACGCCCCGCGTCAGCATGGTCTGCACCGTCGACGCGAGGGTGGCGTCGCCCGCGCCCATGGTGTCGACCACGGCGCCGGGCAGGGACGTGATCGGCTCGCTCACGAGCAGGCCGTCACGGGTACCCACGGATGCCCCGGCCCGCCCGGCCGTGGCCAGCACGGTCTGCGTTCCGGCCGCCAGCAGCCGCCGGCGCAGGTCGTCGAGCGTGCTGCGGTAGAGCAGTTCGGCGTCTTCGTCGCCGACCTTGGTGAGCAGGCTCCGGGCGGCCATCCGTTCGAAGTTCGCCACGAACAGGTCGGCGTCGGCGAGCATGCCCGCACGCGGGTTCGGGTCGATCACGAGGCGTTGTTCCGGCTCGGAGACGGCGGCGATGAAGGCATCCGTCTGGGCCGTGTCGTCGAACGGGAAGCAGCTCACGACGACCAGGCGCGCCGCGTCGAGGGCCGCGCGCTCGGCCGGGCCGAACTCGATCCGGCGCTTCTTCGCGGCCTCGTTGAACGCATACGTCGGCTCGCCGTCGGTGCGGTCGGAGGTCGCGCGCGAGCTGCCGAACGGGCCGGGGGTGGCGACCAGGGTGACGTCGTGGGAGGCGAGGAAGTCGCGCAGCACCGCGCCGGCGGCGTCGCCCCCGACCATCGCGATCAGGGTGGTGGGCACGCCCAGCACCGCGAGGCCGACCGCCACGTTGAGCGCGGCCCCGCCGGGGAACTCGCGCAGGGACTCCGGGTCGCGCATCTCGTCGATGAGGGCGTCGCCGACAACGACGACGCGGTGGGTCTGTGGCATTCGTTCTCCCGGTGTGTCGCGAGCGCTCGGCTCGTTGACACCACTTTAGGCGCGGCAGGCAGGTGCCGAAAACGTTGCCGGCCGTTTGTCTACCCCTTCCTCCGCAGAGCGACCCGGCCTACACTCATGCACAGGCAGGAGCGTTCCCCGAATGCCGGTCCTTAGTCCCTGATTGCAGGGTCCGGACGAGACCGGACCGAAACGCCCCAGTCGGGGACGGGACATCATCGGGGTGCCCTGTCCCCACCATTCACTGCCCCAAGACGATGGGGTCAGGCGGCGCTTTCCGGTGTGCCACGTACAGTCGGAGCATGGCTTCCGACTCACCGATACCCTGGATCTCAGCCGAGGAGATCTTCGCCCGGGTGGGCTTCGGCGCGGCGGTGCATGCTCTGCAGGCGGCCGTGCGCGACGGGCTCGACCCGGCTTCCGACTTCAGCCGCAGCATCCTGGGCCTGGCCAACGGCCAACTGCTGCTGATGCCGACGCAGTCCGCGGAGTTCGTCGGGGTGAAGGTCGCCACGGTCGCGCCCGGCAACCCGGCCCTCGGCCAGGAGCGCATCCAGGGCGTCTACCTGCTGATGGATGCCGCGAACCTCAGCCCCGTCGCCCTCCTCGACGGCATCGCGCTGACCACGCTGCGCACCCCCGCCGTGTCCGCCGCCGCCGCCGACCTGCTCGCGCCCGACGAGGCCCCGCACCTGGTCGTCTTCGGCTCGGGGCCGCAGGCGTGGGGCCACATCGAGGCGATGCGCGCCATCCGGCGGCTCGAGCGGGTGACCGTGATCGGCCGGCACCCCGGTCGCGCCCAGGCCCTGGCCGACCGGGTTCAGGCCAGCGGGTTGGCCGCCCGCACGGGCACCGCCGACGCCGTGCAGGATGCACAACTGATCGTCTGCGCCACCACCGCCCGCACCCCGCTGTTCGACGGCGACCTGGTGCCCGTCGACTCCTGCACGGTGGCGGTCGGTTCGCACGAGCCCAACGCCCGGGAGCTGCCCTCGGCCCTGATCGGGCGCGCGCAGGTCGTCGTGGAGGACAGCCAGGTGGCACTGCGGGAGGGCGGCGACGTACTGATCCCGATCCGGGACGGCGTGATCGACGCGGAGTCGCTCGTGCCGCTCTGCGCCATCCTGACCGGCGAGGTGACCGTGGACCGTTCGCGCCCCCGCGTCTTCACCAGCTCGGGCATGTCCTGGGAAGACCTGGTCGTCGCCGCGGCGGTTTTCCGCCAGGCACCCCCATCCGCGAGAGCGGGTGAATCGTCGCTCTGAGACGCTCTAACCGACGATTCACCCGCTCTCGCGCACACGGGTGAGCACCGCGGGCGGGGTCGCCGCCGGGCTCAACCGGTGCCGCTGCTCAGTGCGCTGCCCCCAGAAGGTGCCCGCGATGATCAGCCCCGCCCCGAGCACCGCCACCGGACCGAGACTCTCACTGCCGAGGCTCACGCCGACGAGCACCGCCCAGACCGGCTCGGTGCCCATCAGCAGGCTGGCGCGCGCGGCCGAGGTGCGCCGGATCGCCCAGGTCTGCGCCAGGAACGCGAACACGCTGCAGGCCAGGCCGAGGTAGAGCACCCCGAGCCAGGCGGCGGGGCCGAACGCGCCGATCGCCCGCATCGTGCCCGGCGCATCCGCTGCCGAGAACACGACGGCGCCCACGATGGCCTGCACCAGCGTGATCATGAGGGTGCCCGGCCGTTGGCCCGCGACTCCGCCCCGGGTCAGGCGGCCGACCATGGTGACGTGCAGGGCCCGCACGAACGCGGCCGCGAGCATGAGCAGGTCCCCCGGGTTCGGGGCGTGGAATCCGTTGCCGGAGACGAGCAGCGCCACCCCGACGACCGCCAGCACCGCGGCCACGAAGAAGGGCCGCGGCAGCCAGTCGCGCGCCGCCACCGACTCCAGAATCGGCGTGAGGATGATCGTCAGGCTGATGATCAGGCCCGCGTTCGTGGCCGCGGTGACGGCCACCCCGGCCGTCTCCAGCCACAGGATCGACGCCTGTGTGAGCCCGAGCAGCACGCCGACGGCCAGCTCGGCCCTGCTCGGCGGCCGCGGCCGGCTCAGCGCCCAGACGGCGAGAAGCGCGAGCGCGGCCACCAGGAAGCGCAGGGCGAGCACCGCGCCGACGCTCGCCTGCTCGGTCAGCACCTTCGCGGCCAGGTAGCTGCCGCCCCAGACCAAAGCGACCAGCACCAGGACGGCGTCGATGCGGTAGCGCCCGAGCCGCGCAAAAGTGGTCATGGGCCCATGCTCCCGGGCCGCGTCCGTTAAGTCCAGACGGCCCATTCCGCCTCGGCCGGCGCGGCCTGACACTCGGCGGCGGAACCCGCACGTCGGGTTCCGCCACCGCGTCAGAGCACGCTCTTGGGCAGCCGGTGCACCGTCACGGCCCCGACCGCGGTGAACGGATGCAGCGGGTCCGGCGCGACGGAACCCGTGGGTCCGCCGAGGCGCGAGTGACCGACGGCGCTCATGACCGCGTAGGCGTCCCCGGCCTCCCAGCCCTGGTCCTCCACAAGGAAACCGAACATGTCCTCGTAGCCGCGCCTGATGCTCTCCTGCACCGGATCACCGAGCCCCACGAAGATCCACTCCTCCGCGGTCTCCACCCGGGGCGCCCGGAGCGCCAGCCCCTTCACCAGGGCGATGCTGACCACGGCGATCCCCTCGGCCTCGATCGCGACGAAGGAGGACTCCCCCTCCGCCATGATCGCGTGGATGTCCCCGATCGACAGATAGGCGCCCTCCACCATGACCGGCAGGTACACCGTCGAACCCGGGCTGCAGTCCGTGACGTCCATGTTCCCGCCCTGGGGGTAGGACGGCATGATCGTCGAATTCGAGCCCACAGCAGGCGCCGTGCCGATGCAGCCGATCATCGGCAGCGGTTGGAAGACGTGCCGGTCCGTGACGTGCACACCGGCCGCGTCGATGGGAACCCGGCGCGTGAACATGCCTTCGCCCATGACGTTCTGGAGCGCGCCCGATCCCGGCAGGCTGACCGACCAGCCCCAGTCCTTCAACCGGATCTCGTGGATCGTGACCGCGAGGGCATCGCCGGGTTCGGCGCCCTCGACGTAGACCGGACCTGTCACCGGGTTGATCTGCACGGTGAGTCGGGCCATGTCGTGGTGCGCATGCAACTGCTCGTACACCTCGTCACTGGTTTCGAAGCCGATCCGCTCCCCGGTTCCGGGAACGATCCGCAGTGCGGGCTCCCGGTCAGCCGAGAATCCCGGCTGACCATGGCTCTTGTCGAGAAAGTGGTCCACGGTCTACAGCCCCGCTCGTTCGCCGGTCGCGGGAAACGCGAGCGGCTCGGGACCGATTTCGCCCTCGAGCGCGGTCTTGCGTCCCGCGTGCCGAAAGTAGAGGAAAACTCCGACACCGAGCACGAGCCAGACCACGCCGCCGATTTTGGCCAGCGGGCTCGCGTTGAGCAGCACGTAGCCGATGATCAGGAACCCGATGACCGGCACCACCAGGTGCAGCAGGTAGTTCGTCGACTTCTTGCGCACGATGTAGTGCACGATCACCGAGAGGTGCAGCAGCATGAACCCGAAGAGCGCACCGAAGTTGACCAGCGCAGCGATCAGGTCGATCTGGCCCACGAAGAACAGCACAAGGACGGCCGAGAGAGCGGAGACCACGAGGATCGCGTTCCGGGGGACCTGACGACCGCTGATCTCGCTGAGGAACTTGGGGAGCTGACGGTCCCGACTCATCGAGAACAGCAGCCGGGAGGTCGCGGCCTGGGCGGCCATGGCGTTCGCGATACCGATGGCCAGCACGTTGACCACGAAGAACGCTGTCGCCCATCCACTGCTGGAGGCAGCCTCGACCACGGTGAAGAACGCGTTGCCGGCCTCACTGTCGCTGAATGACGCTCGCCCCGCCGAGAGGGCGCTTGCCAGCCAGGTCTGCACGATGAAGAGGAAAGCGACAATGAGCAGAGCCGTGATCATGGCTTTCCCCGCGGAGTTGCGTCCCCCGGTTGATTCCTCGGCCATCGTGGAGATTCCGTCGAAGCCGAGGAAACTCAGCACTGCGATCGAGAGCGCGGAGGCGATGAGCGGGCCGGTCACCGCGCTCGCGTCCCAAAGCGGGAGGATGGTGAATTCAGCGCCAGGGACCGAACCGTTGGTCAGCGCGGTGACGGCGATGATCACAAAGATCACGACGAACACGAGTTCGATCGCGAGGAAGATGCGGTTCATCCGTTTGATGGAGGTGATCCCCAGGAGGTTGATCACGGTGTTGACGGCAACGAAGAGGAGCGCCCACACCCAGCGCGGGGAGTCAGGGAAGATGCCGATCATCGACTCGGCGGCAAACACGTAGAGCAGGGTGGGAACGAGCAGGTAGTCGAGCAGGATGGCCCAGCCGGCGAAGAATCCCGCCGTGGGGTGGATGCCCCGGCCGACGTAGGAGAAGACCGAACCGGCCAGGGGGATCGATTTCGCCATCTGCGCGTAGGCCAGCGCGGTGAAGATCATGGCGATCAGACCGATCAGGTAGACCAGGGGCACCATGCCCTCCGCCGCGTTGTAGACGGTGCCGAAGATGGCCCATGGGGCAATCGGAACCATGAAGATCAGACCGTAGATCAGCAGGTCGGTGGTGGAGACGGAGCGTTTCAGCTGCTGCTTGTAGCCGAAGGACTCAAGCTGTTCCTGCGCGTTGAGCTCGGGCGAACTCGGGGATGCTGTCATCGGGATGCTCTTTCTCTTGGGGATCGGGGGCGGGCGTGAGGGAAAGGTCAGTGTTCGTGCTGCGCCAGGAATGCAGCAATGACGGATCGAAACGTCTCGGGCTGCTCCAGATGGGTGCAGTGGCTGGCTCCGGGAAAGACATGGCTGGTCACTGTGGAGATGCGGTCGAGGAACGGCTGCCAGGTGATCGGGGTTGCCTCGTCGAATTCGCCGGCCACCACAAGCGTCGACGCCTCGATCTGGTCGAGCCGGTCGATGATGTTCCACGTGCGGAGCGTTCCGACCACGTGGAACTCGTTGGGCCCGTTCATGGTGTGGTAGACCGTGGGGTCGGCCTCCATCTGGTCGACGCTGCGCTGGAAGTCATCCGGGACAGGGACGACGCGGCACACGTGTCGCTGGTAGAACTCCTCGGACGCGGCCAGGTAATCGGGGTGCATCAGGGTACCGGCAGCCTCGTGCCGGGTGAGCGTCGCCTGCACATCCTCCGGCAGCAGGGCACGCAGCTCGGCAGCGCCCTCGGACCAGAGGCCCATGGAGGCCGGAGAGTTGCAGATCGACAGGCTGCGCAGACCGTTCGGTCGGCGTGTGGCGATCTCGGCACCGAGCATCCCGCCCCAGGACTGGCCGAGCAGGTGGTAGTCGACCAGCCCCAGGGCGGCGACGAGATTCTCGAACTCGTCGACGAACAGCTGGGGCGTCCAGAAGTCCGCCGACGCGTCGGGCAGGTGAGTGCTCTTGCCGCAGCCGAGCTGGTCGTAGTGGATGACGGTGCGCCCGCTGCTGGCGAGCTCGTCGAGGTTTCGCAGGTAGTCGTGGGCCATTCCCGGGCCGCCGTGCAGCACGACCAGGGGCAGGGCTCCGGCCCGTGGTTCGTCGGGTTCGGTGATGCGAACCCAGGTTTCCCACTCGCCGAACGGCACGGTTCGGGTACTGATGTCAGGCACTGCTCTCCCCCGGGTCACGACCGTCGGTGGACGGTGAGAGATATCATCGCGCAGTAAAGGTCTCGTGACAAGACCATTCTTTGTGTCTTAATATGGTCGTTACACCTCGGACATGCGCACCCACGCGAACGGGGGCCAGTGGGGAGGGAAGGGGCATCTTGGACGAATCACCGCGAGCAGCCACGGTCGGCCGTTCGACTTCCGGTCGCACAACGGGCGCGGACCCCGCTGGGTCCTTGCGCACTCCGCTGGCCGCCGTCTCGCGGGCAGACGAGATCACCGACCGTCTGGTCACGGCCATCGCGATCGGCGAGTACCTTCCCGGCTCACGGCTGCCGTCCGAGCGCGAATTGGCGGCCTCCCTGCGCGTGGGCCGGATGACTGTTCGTGCCGCAATCGCCAGCCTGGTCGGCCAGGGCCTGCTGGAAACCCAGCGCGGGCGCGGCGGTGGATCATTCGTACGCGAGCAGTGGACCTCGTCATCCAAAGCCTCTGTGCACCGCACGCTGTCGGCGCGCTGGGACGTGCTCCGCGACACCTGCGAGGCGGTAAGCCGACTTCAGGGGACGATCGCCCGGGCCGCCGCCGAGAAACGCACCGATGAGGACGTCACGCAGCTGCGGCAGCGCCTGACCGCTTTCCGGGAGGCCGAGTCGGGTCCGCAGTCCCAGCGAGCCGATGAGCTACTGCATATCGCGATCTGCGCGGCCGCCCACAATGAGACCCTCCAGTCCGTCCTCTTCGATCTGGAGTCCCGGGTCAGCATCGCCGCCCCGGCTCACCTGTGGGGCTCAACGACCGGGATGCGTACCATGGAGCTTCGCGCCCTCGCCGACCACGAGAACCTCGTCGACGCGATCTGCGCGCAGCGCCCCGATGACGCCAGCGCGATCGCCCTCAAGCATGCCCGCATCGACCTCGAATTGCTGGAAGACGCTCTGCAGAGGGCCGGCGCCCCCGACGCATGGTCGTCACCCGGCGCCCACCCCGGCTGAACGGTCAGGAATCGACCAGGAGTTCCCACTCCCGCTGCACATCGCGACTGAACCGCAACCGGTCCACCCTTGCAGAGACCTCCCAGATCAGCCACACCGGGACAACCAGGAGCGGCCCGAGGCCTCCGGGGAGCATGGTCAGGCCGATCAGGGCGACGAAACTTGCCAGGAGAACTTTTATCACGAATTCGACCCCCTTGGCCGCTGCCGGTGAAGAATACCTATTTCCACATTCAGGCGCTGGCGCGGGCAGAATGCAACGGCCCCGACCTTGGAAACAGCACAGAAAGTGCTCCCCACGGGCGACGGCGGGGATTGCGGGGCCGGGTAGACCTAGCCCCGGTCGCGGGCCGCGATCCGCTCGAGCTCGGCGCAGATTCCGATGTCCACCACGATCACCCGGCCGGCCAGGCCCGCGGCGGGTTCCCGCACCAGGCCGGCCTTGCAGCCCCCGAACGTCACCGTCACCCTCGCGGGCAGCACCGCGGCATCCGGAACGGCGCCATCGTCCACGCCGATCCCGCTGGGCAGGTCGACCGCCACCACCACGGGCGCCACCCGGGCGCCCAGCACGGGCAGGATGGCCGCCACGACCTCGCGGGCGCGCCCCCGAAGCGCGGAGGAACCGCTCGTGCCGGTGCCGAGGATGCCGTCCAGGATGAGGTCGGATTTGCGCGCCCGCTCCGCCAGCGCGGGCCCCGGTTCCTCCAGCGGAAACAGGCGCGCCCCCGCCGCGAGGGCCGCGGCCAGGCCCGCCACGTGCAGGCGGGGCGCGGTGGGCACGATCGACACCCGAGCGCCCTGTGCCGCGAGCAGCGCTCCCGCGTGGAGGGCGTCACCGCCGTTGTTGCCGGCGCCCGCAAGCACGAGCACACGGGTGCCGGCCACTGCCCCGCGGCGTTCCCCGAGCAGGGTCGCCGCCTCGGCGGCGAGGCCGGCCGCCGCCCGTTCCATCAGGGGCACGCCCGCCTCCAGAAAGGGCGTCTCCGCCTCACGCACCTGGGCCGCGGTATAGGTCTGCACGCCGTCAGAGTACGCCCGGTGTGTTCCGCGGCGCGGCCAAAGTCCGCTACCGTGGCGGCACACGCTGAAACAGATCGAACCGGCCACGGGGCCGCGAGGGGAAAACCATGAGCCGTCCGCCCGCCGTTGCCACCGTCCAGGTTGAGAACGCCCGCATGAAGGTCACCGAGTGGCGTTTTGCACCCGGTTCCGAAACCGGCTCGCACCTGCACACCCTGGACTACCTCGTCGTACCGCAGAGCACCGGCCGACTCCTGATGGAGACCAAGGACGGCGACTCCATCAGCGAACTGGTGGCCGGGGTCTCCTACTTCCGGGAGGCTGGGCGCACGCACAACATGGTCAACCCGGGAACGACCGAGTTCACCTTCGTCGAGATCGAGCTCAAGTAGGACCGCAGGCGAAGCGGTCAGTGGTCACGGGTCAGCGGTCACCGGTCAGCGGATGAGACGGGTCGCCGGCTGAGACCGGTCGCCGCCGGCACGCGGCGCCCGTCGAGCCAACTGCCCAGTTCGTCGGCGGGAACCGGCCGACATATGTGGAAGCCCTGGGCCTGGTCGCAGCCGTAGCCGGTCAGTTGGTCGTAGGCGACGGTGTCCTCCACGCCTTCGGCCACCATCCTGAGCCCCAGGCTGTGGGCAAGGTCGACGATGGAACGCACCAACGCGGCGGCGCGCGGATCGTCCGCCATGGGAAAGACGAAGGACCGGTCCAGCTTGAGTTCGTCGATCGGGAGCTCCCGCAGGTACGCCAGCGAACTGTACCCGGTGCCGAAATCGTCGACGGACACCCGGATACCGCTCGTCCTCAACCGGGTCAGGATGTCCCGGGCCCGGTCCCGGTCGTCCATCAGGAATTCTTCCGTGATTTCCACCATCAGGGCGCTGGGGGCAGTCCGCGCGCCGCGACCATGGCCCCGATCCGTTCGGGCAGGTCCGAATCGACCAGGGAGCTGGCGGACAGGTTGACCGCGACCGTGAGCATCCGGCCCTGCGCCTGCCAGATCGCCGCCTGGTCCAGCGCCAGGCTGAGCACGACGTCGGTCATCTCGTGCATCAACCCGGATTCCTCGACGATGGCCAGGAACGCATCCGGATACAGCAGCCCACGGCCGGGGTGATTCCAGCGAACGGGGGCCTCGACGCCCTGGACCCGCCCCGTGGCCAGCTCGATCTTGGGCTGGTAGTGCAGCACCAGCTGGCCCTCGGCGAGCGCCGCGCGCAGCTCCTGCAGGGTACGCAGCCGGTCATCGCCACCGACGTCGTCGAAAAGAAGCGCGAATTCATCGCCACCCAACCGGGCCAGGAGGTCGCCGCTGCGCGCCTGCCGGGACAATCGGGCCGCGACCTGGATCAGCAGCAGATCTCCGACGTCATGACCGAGGCTGTCGTTGACTTCCTTGAACCGGTCCAGGTCCAGCAGCAACAGCGCATTGCGGCCGCCCTGCCGTGCCCCCAGGCGAAGGGGAACATCGGAATGCAGGGCCCGTCGGTTCGGCAGGCCGGTGAGATCGTCGGTCCTGGCCAGGCCGCGCAGGTCCGCCATCCTCCACAGCTGCCGGAACGCCAGCTGGGTGCGCACCGCCGCCAGGACCAGGGTTGCCCCGGCCAGGACCACCGCGGGTTCCGACACCGGCGTTCGACTCGACGCGAGGAGGATCCCGAGTCCCACCACCGTCGCCGCCGCGGGTACCGCCAGCGCCCACCTGCCGCCGCGGGTACCGCCAGCGCCCACCTGCCGTCACGGGCAGGCGGGCCGTCCCGCCGGGGGCGCACCGACAGGTCGACCCAGGCCGCGATCATTGTGATGCCCAAGGCCCACTCCGCGTCCAGCTGCGTGCCGATCACGTAGCCGCCGGTGAGGTCCATCAGAGCAACCCAGACGTCTGCGGCGGCAAAGACCGCGAGACCTCCAACCAGCAGGATCCAGCCCCGGCCGAGCTGCAGGGCGGGCGCCGCCGCGATGCCGGCGATCGCTGCGATCAGGAGCAGGTCGAACGCCGGGTAGGACACCGCCACGGCCGTCGCCAGCGACGGAGGACCCTCCAGGGCCGGTTCCAGGACGGGGTCGAGCACCACGGCCAGGAAGGCGGCCGCTCCCAGAAAGCCCACCGCGCTGTCCAGCAGAATCGGCCCCGGCAGGCCCCGGAGTTGACGTCGCACGAGCGCGGCCAGGGCGGCCAGCATCGTCGCGTAGAACAACAGGTAGGCCACGTCGGCCGGGGACGTGGTCGGCTCCTGCCCGGCGCTCGCGGTCAGGAGCACGTAATACGTGTCGCCGACCGCCATCAAGGAAACGCCGAGTGCCGCCCACAGCACGTGATCGCCGGCGAACCGGGTGCGGAACACGCCCACCCAGCACACTCCGGCGGCCAGCCAACTCGTCGACAGGGCCAGCCCGATGTCCACCACGGGGTTGAAACCGCTCCGCGGCAGCGCCAGGCCGATGACGTAGGCGCCCAAGGCCAGCCACATGATCCACACCGGCCACCGCGGCCCCGTGCCCCACCGCGCCCGGCAGGGCCCCCACGTCGATTCGGCTGCATCGCCGCCCCCCGGCGTCCGTTAGGTTCACGTTAGCGGACCCGGAACCCGCTCGCCCCCGAGGGGTGCCCCCAGAACAGGCGGCACCCGGGGGAACGCGGCTATCGCTCCCCCCGGCTCGTTCGCATCCGCCTCCCATCCTGAACGGGCATGCTGTAATCCGGATCTCCTGCCGACCGGCAGGCTACGCCGGGCGAGCGCGAGTCCACGACCCGGCGGCACGCGGCGCAGGGTCCCGGTGTTGGACAGGAGATTTGAGACGGTGGACGGCGCACGGGGAATCACCATTCCGAAACTGACCCTGGCAGCGGAGCGGAGCCGCCCGGCTCCCCCGCGGCCCTTCCTCCAGCGCGGCCGGCGCTTCGCCGAGCTCGTGCGCATCGCGCGAAAGAACGGACTGCTCCCGATCCGGCGGCTGGACTTCGGGACCGAGCCGAGCGGGGCATCCGTTCGCAGCGTGCAGGCCGAGGGCCTGCGGGCAGCGCTGGAGGAAGCCGGCGGAGCCTTCGTGAAGATGGGCCAGCTGCTCTCCACCCGATCCGATTTCCTGCCCGCGGAATTCGTCGCCGCACTCTCCCAACTGCAGAAGAGCGTAAAACCGGCGCCCTGGGCCGAGGTACAGCGGATGCTCGAGGAAGAGTTCGCCGCCCCCCTGGCCAGCGTCTTCGCCGAGTTCGATCCCGAACCCATCGCCGCGGCATCCATCGGGCAGGTGCACCGGGCCACGCTGAAGAACGGTACCGTCGTGGCCGTGAAGGTGCAGCGCCCCGGAATCGTGCCGGAGCTGCGACGCGACGTCGCCATCGCCCTGCGGGTGACGAACGTGCTGAGCCTGACGTCGCCGCAGGCCCGGAGCCTCGGGATCAAGGCCGTCGCTGAGGACTATGCGTCAGACCTGGTGCGCCAGCTGGACTTCCGGCTGGAGGCCCGCAACCTGTCGGCCATGCGCGCACTCCAGCTGAGAGGGCCCCGGCCCGGCGAGCTGCGTCTGCCCGAGCTGTTCGAAAGCCTCTCCAACGACCGCGTGCTGGTGATGGAATACCTCGTCGGGGACACCTTCAGCGAGCTGAACGAGAGGGTCGGAGCACCCCGGGCCGAGCTGGGCGCCGCCATGCGCGTCGTGCTGAGCGCCTTCGTGCGCCAGATCGTGTTCGACGGCGTCTTCCACGCGGACCTGCACCCGGGCAACATCATGCTGCTCGCGGACGGAACTCCCGCGCTGGTCGATTTCGGCTCGGTTGGCCGGCTCGACCTGCAACTGCGGGAGACGATTCAGGAGCTGGTGATCGCCTACCTGCAGTCGGACACCCAGCTCATCGCCGACGGGCTGCTGTCCCTCGCGCCCCTGCGCGAGGGGGCGGATGAGAAGGCCTTCCGGCGGGAGCTGAGCGCGTTCATCACCTTCGACCTCGGCCCGGGTGCGCGCGTCAGCGTGCTCACCGTGGATGTCCTGGTCGCCATCCTCACCCGATACGGGGTGGGCATCCCGGCCGAGTTCGTGGCGGCGGCGCGGGCATTCGCCGTGCTCGAAGGCACCCTGCGATCCACCCTGCCCGAGTTCGACCTGCTCGAGGAATCCCGGATGCTGGCCAATGTGCAGATCCGGGACCAGCTGGCGCCGGCCAATGTGCGCGAGCTGCTGACCACCGAGCTGCTGGCCCTGCTCCCGAGCGTGCGGCGCCTCCCACGGCGGTTCGACCAGATCGGGCTCGCCCTGGAGAGCGGCCAGCTGAACGTCAACGTGCGGCTGCTCGCGGACAAGAGCGACCGGCGCCTGCTCAGGGGCCTGGTCAGGCAGAGCCTGCTCGCACTGGTCGGAGCCGCGGCCGGGGTGATGTCGCTCCTCTACCTGACCGCCCCGGCGCCGGCGGATCCCCGGGTCATCAGCACCGTGACGGCCGGGTTCACCCTGGGCGCCGGATCCGTGGTTCTGCTGGTCTCGGCTGTCGTCGACTCGCTGGTGACCCGCAGTCGCGACTAACCAGGGTCCGGGGCGACAACGAAAGAAGGCCCCGCCTGAGGCGGGACCTTCTTCGTATGTTCTGGTAGCGGGAGCGGGAATTGAACCCGCGACACCACGATTATGAGCCGTGTGCTCTAACCAACTGAGCTACCCCGCCACGACCTGTCGGCTGCAAGAGCTTCCAAGCCAGAGCCCCCTGTGGGAATCGGACCCACTACCTCTTCCTTACCAAGGAAGTGCTCTACCAATGAGCTAAGGGGGCAAAGCCATCCACGAGGGAAAACTAAGCCAAATTTCGGCAACCGGTAAATATTATCACCAAGTTGGCCTCCCCGCTGACCGCGGTCACCTCTTGGGCGCCCGGGCGCCCGGCAGCGCCCAGGCCGTGAAGCTCGGCCCGTCCGCGGTGAGACGGATGCCCCCGGTCTCCTCGGTGAGTTCGGCCGCTCCCAGGAGGCGGGTCGCCGCCCCCGCCACCGCACCCTCCGGCAGGGTCACCTCGCAGGCGGAGCGGGCGGCCATCAGCAGCACCGATTCCTCTTCCGCCTCCCGCACGTAGACGAGCACGTCCGCGCCCACGTGCAGCCACCGCATCCCGCCGCCGTTCAGGGCCGGGTGGCCCGTGCGCAGGCGGATCAGCTCCGCGTACAGGTCGATGGTCGCGGCGACGTCGGGTTCCGCGGCGGTGTCCCAGGGCATCGGGGTGCGCGAGTGCTCCCCGTCCTCGCCGACCAGGCCGAACTCGTCGCCGGCGAAGACCACCGGCAGGCCGGGCAGGGTGGCGCTCAGCCCGAAGGCCACGGGCACTCCCCCGTCGATCGCGTGGGTGCGGAACCTAGGCGTGTCGTGGGTGTCGAGGGCGTTCATCGTGGACAGGCGGGTGCGCCACGGGTAGCCGGCCGTGAACCGGGTGTGGGCTTCGACGAACTGCCGCCCGTCGCTCTGCGGGATGGTGCCGTAGGGCAGCCCGAAGTACGGGGAGGGACTGTCCGGTTTGGAGAGCCAGCTCCAGACCGGGCGGGTGAACGTCGTGTAGGTCATCGCACCGTGCCAGGCGTCGCCCTGGAAGTCGCCCGAGGCGTCGTTGGTCGATTCGGCGAGCAGGATCGTGTCGGGGTTGGCCTCGATCATGGTGCGACGGATGGTCTGCCTCACCTCCGCGTTCAGGTCCTCGCCCCCGAGGCGGCCGGTCATGTTCGCCACGTCGATCCGCCAGCCGTCCAGGTTGTACGGCTTTCGCAGCCACTTGCCGACCACCGAGTCGGGGCCCTCGATGAAGCGGGTGCGCAGCTCCACGGAGTTCCAGTTGAACTTCGGCAGTGCGGGCACACCCAGCCAGGCTTCGTAGTCGTCCTGCTGCTCGTCCAGCCAGTAGTAGAAGGCGCTCTCGGCGGCACCCGGAGTGCGGTGCGCGGCGCGGAACCACTCGTGCCGGTTTCCGGAGTGGTTCGACGTGAGGTCGCCGATGATCTTGAAGCCGCGCTCGTGCGCGGCACCGACCAGCCGCACCAGGGCCTCGTCGCCACCGAGCAGCGGGTCGACCTCGTGGAAGCTGGACGCGTCGTACCGGTGGTTGGAGCCGCCGGGGAAGACGGGCGTCAGGTAGAGCAGGGTGACGCCGAGCCGTTCCAAATGGTCGAGGTGGGCGATGACGCCGTCGAGGTCTCCCCCGTAGAACTGGTGCGAACGGCCCGGCGGCAGTTGCTCGACCTCGTCCTCCCACGCCGCGGGCAGACCCCACGCGGGCGCCTGCCGCAGGTCCGCGGCCGGCGAACGGCCGAAGCGGTCGGGGAAGATCTGGTAGATCACGCTGGACGAGGCCCAGTCCGGTGCGGCCGGGTGGCTGACGAGTTTGAAGTCCGCCGAGTCGAGCGTCTCGATGTCGTGCACCCCGGCGGCGTTCAGCCACCAGTGGCTCCCGTCGTCCAGGGTGATCAGGAACCGGTAACCGGTGACCGGGTTGTCGACCGCCACGCCCGCCTCCCACCACTGCCAGCCGCCCTGCGCGCCGAGGAGCGTGGCCGCGCCGAAACGCGGCTCCTGGTCGGGAGTGGACCGGACATGCACGGATGCGACCACCCCGAAGGACTCCGGCACGCGCACCCGCACCCGCACCCTGTCCCCGGGGGCGGGCGACAGGTCGGACACGTACAGCGGGGAGCCGTCGTGGTGCGGGAGTTGGTGCGGCTGTGCGTGGGACCGGTCAAGCGTGGAGAGCATGGTTCCTTACTTCACCGATCCGGCGGTCAGCCCGCCGACGATGTACTTCTGCAGCCAGAGGAACAGGGCCATCACGGGCAGCGCCGCGAGCACGGCCCCGGCCGCGAAGACGGAGTAGTTGCTGGAGAACTCCTGGGAGACGAACTGGTACAGGCCGACCGCGAGGGTCTGCTTCTCCGGCGTGATCAGCACGATGCTGGCGATCACGAATTCGTTGGTCGTTCCCACGAAGGAGAGCAGCCCCACGACGGCGAGGATCGGCGCGACCAGCCGCAGGATGATGGTGAAGAAGATCCGGGCGTGGCCGGCTCCGTCGATCTTGGCGGCCTCGTCGATGGACGCCGGGATGGTGTTGAAGAAGCCGTACATCAGGTAGGTGTTCACGCCGAGGGCGCCGCCCAGGTAGACCATGATCAGGCCGATCTGGGAGTCCAGACCGATCATCGGGAAGATGTCGGAGATGCCATTGAGCAGCAGGAAGATGGCCACGACCGCGAGCAGCTGCGGGAACATCTGCACCAGGACGAGCATCAGCAACCCGGCCCGGCGGCCGGCGAAACGCATCCGTGAAAAGGAATACGCCGCGAGTGCCCCGAGGAACACCGTGCAGACGGAGGTGATGGTGCCGATGAGCAGCGTGTTGCCGTACCAGGCCGCGTAGGGCTGCTGGGGCAGGTCGAACAGGGTCTGGTAGCTGCCCAGGTTCACCTCGCTGAACAGGCCGTTGGCCGTGATCAGCGTGCCGCCCGGATGCAGCGACGCGGAGAGCACATAGAGCAGGGGGAAGGAGCAGAAGACGAGCATGACCACACCGATCAGGTGCCGCCAGCCAGTGTCGAGGAACCACCGCCGGAAACTGAACGGTCGTTTCGTCGGGATGTACAGGTCGCTGGTTTCGGGGGCTGCAATCCGCATGTCAGTTCAACTCCTCTAGCGCCTTGGTCTGTTTGAAGCTGATGATCGACACGAGGGCGACCAGGAGGAAGATGATGATCGAGAACGCGCTGGCGAGCCCGTAGTCGCGGCTCGCCCCCACGAACGCCACCTTGTAGACCATGGAGATCAGGATGTCGGTGGCACCCACGTTCACCCCGGCCGTGACGTCCCTGGGCCCGCCGTTGGTGAGCATGTAGATCAGGTTGAAGTTGTTGAAGTTGAACGCGAAGGACGAGATCAGCAGCGGGGCGACGGACACCAGCAGCAGGGGCAGCTTGATCAGGCGGAACACCTGGCCGGGCCGGGCGCCGTCCACGGTAGCGGCCTCCTGGATCTCCTCCGGAATCGATTGCAGCGCTCCCGTGCAGACCAGGAACATGTAGGGGAACCCGAGCCACAGGTTGACGAAGATGATGCTGAATTTCGCCAGCCACTCGTTGGTCAGCCAGGGGATCTCGGCCCCGCCGAACAGCACCTGGTTGACGAAGCCGAACTGGGGGTTGAGCATGCCGGCCCAGACCAGCGCGGAGAGGAAGGCGGGGAACGCGTACGGCAGGATCAGCACGACACGGTAGAAATTGCGGCCGCGCATCTTCATGTTGTTGAACACGATGGCCAGGAACAGGCCCAGCCCGAACGTGGTCAGCACCGAGAGCAGGGCGAACGCGAAGGTCCAGATGGTCACGCTGATCAGCGGGCCGCGAATCGACTCGGAGCCGAAGGCCTTGGCGAAGTTCGCCAGGCCGACCTCGACCTTCCAGCCGGGCAGCAGCTCGGTGCCGTCCGCGGCGACGAATGAACCGGTCTTGCCGTTGTCGACGTAGACGGTGCTGGTCGTCGTGTTCGTCATGGTGCCGGCCGCTTCGTCGTAGACGAGGTCGGACAGGTACAGGTAGGCGCTGGAGCCGTCCGGCGTGCGGAGGGTGCCGTCGTTGGGGTCGTCGGAGAGCGGCACGGAGATGGCCGCGATGGCCTCCTGGTTGCTGACGATGTCGTTGAACTTGAGCGGCGTGTAGCCGGAGAGCCCGACGGCCTTGCCCGCGTCGTCGACCTCCGCGTTCGTGACGGGGGTGAGCGGGACATCCGTGCTGCCCACGCTGACCGTGCCGTCGGGGTCGGTGACCAGGAAGCTGAACGTGCCGAGCTTCTCGAGCACGGTCAGGTCGTAGGTGGGCGAGTCGGGCACGCGCTGCTGGGACGAGACGATCAGGGAGGTGATCGCGTCCTGCTTGGTGCTGTTGTGGCCGGTGCCGTAGTTGGTGAAGGCGATGTAGCCGGAGTAGCCGACGACGAAGATCTGGAAGATCAGGAGGAAGATCAGGCCGGGAGCGAGGTACTTGGCCGGCAGCTTGTACCGGCTGAAGTAGATCCAGTTCACGACGGCGGTAACGACCAGGACGGCGCCGAAGACGACCCAGTCCTGCTTGAGGAAGAGCACCATCAGGGCGTAGACGCCGATCGCGTCCACGATGGAGAGCAGGGCGATCTTGACCAGAAGCGTTTTCACGCCCACGGATGCCGCCTCGGCGACCCTGGCCGCACGCTTCGAACGCGACGTCTGAACGACGGGTGACTCGCCCGGCCCGTCGCCCCGTGGGGTGACCGGCGCTTCGCCCTGCTCGGTGCCTGTGGTGGTCATCTTCGTCCGCTTTCTGCCGTGCCTAAGCTGCGTGGTAATGCGTGGTAATGCGTGGTGATGCGTGGTGATGCGTGCGGTGCGTGCGGTGCGTGGTGCTGCCCGATGCCGGGCCGGGCAGCCCCGGGGACTGCCCCGGCCTCAGGGAGAGAGGCCGGGGCGGTCCTTCAGGACTGCGTGGTGGAGCTGCTGCGTGGTGGAGCGACTACTTGATGGCGGCCTGGATGTCGGCCGTCATCTTCTGCCAGAGCTGCGTGGGGTCGCCGGCGCCGGTGATGATCGCGGCCTCGGTGACGCCCCAGAACTGCCAGACCTTGCCCATCTGCGGGATGCTGGGCATGGGAACGGCCTCGGCCGCTACCGCGCCGAATCCGGCGGTGATCGGGTCGGAGCTGGCCGCCTCGAACGCGGAGGTCAGTGCCGGTGCGCGGCCGCCGACCTTGTACAGCTCGGTCTGGACCTTCTCGGAACCGATGTAGTTCACCAGGAACTCGTTCGCCGCGAGGGCGTTCTTGGACTTGGCGCTGACGACGAAGCCCTGCACGCCGACGAACGGCTGCGCGGGCGAGCCACCGGCGGACGGGATCGGGTCGACGGCCACGTCAATGCCGGCCTTCTGGGCGTCCGGCACGTTCCACGGGCCGGTGATCAGGAACGGTGAGGCTCCGGAGTTGAACTTCTCCTTGGCGATGTCGCCGGTGACGTTCACGCTCAGGTGACCTGCTGCTCCTTCTTTCGCCAGCCAGGCCGCGTAGGCCTCGCCGCCGGCGTTGCCGATGGAGAGGTCGTCGGGGTTGTAGCTGCCGTCGGCGTTGGTGCCGAAGACGGGTGCGCCGAAGGACGTCTGGAACGGGTACAGGTGGTACGGGTCGGACTCCGGCCCGACCTGCACGAGGAAGGGGAATTCCGTTCCGGCTGCTGTGCCGGCGGCGATCATGTCGTCGTAGGTGGCCGGCGCGGTGGGCGCGAGGGCCGTGTTGCGCAGGAGCGCGATGTTCTCGATCGAGTACGGCACGCCGTAGGTCTTGCCCTCGACGCTCATGGCCGTGACGGCAACCTTCTGGTAGTCGCCGACGGTGTCGCCGAGTTCGACCGGCTGCACGACGCCGTTGCTGACGAAGTTGCCCAGCCAGTCGTGTGCGGCGATCGTGATGTCGGGGCCCTTGCCGGTCGGAACCTGGGCGATGAACGCCTCCTGGATCTTTCCGAAGTCCTTCTGGACGAGCTTGACCTTGACGCCGGATTCCTTCGTGAATGCGGCTGCCGCATCCTTGAGGACGGCGGCGCGGTCCGCGTCGACCCAGACGGTCAGGGTGCTGGAAGCGGCATCGGACTTGGAGCTTCCGGAGGTTGAACCTCCGGCGCAGCCGGCCAGGGCCAGGGACGCGGCGACCGCGACTGCACCAGCAGCGAGGAGGCCTTTCTTATTCACCATCATTGGTGTGCCTTTCGTAAGGACATTGACAATTGTGCAAGCGTTTACATTTATATCTTCTCGTAGGTCGGTTGGCAATTCACGAGGAAAAAGTGGGGAAATCTTTGTAGAGTTCGTTTAAATGAGATGTCATGCAAACGCTTTCACCCTGTGGAAAATGCCGTAATGTTTTCCCCATGACAGGCACAGAATGGTGGCGTACCGCCGTTATCTACCAGATTTATCCCCGATCCTTTGCGGACGCCAACGGCGACGGGATGGGCGACCTCGCCGGCATCACCGGGCGTCTACCGGCCCTGCGCGACCTCGGAATCGACGCGATCTGGCTGTCACCGTTCTACACGTCCCCGCAGCGCGACGCCGGGTATGACGTCGCCGACTACTGCGACGTCGACCCTCTGTTCGGCACTCTCGACGACTTCGACATCCTGCAGCGCACCGCGCATGATCTGGGCATCCGTGTCATCGTCGATCTCGTTCCCAACCACTCTTCGAGCGCGCACCCCTGGTTCCAGGCCGCCCTGGCCTCCCCGGAGGGCAGCGACGAGCGTGCGCACTACATCTTCCGCGACGGTTCCGGCGAGAACGGCGAGCTGCCCCCGAACAACTGGGACTCCGTCTTCGGCGGCAAGGCCTGGACTCGCATCACCAACCCCGACGGCACGCCCGGCCAGTGGTACCTGCACCTCTTCGACACCACCCAGCCCGACTTCGACTGGGACAACCCGTGGGTGCGCGCGCAGTTCCGCGACGTGCTGCGGTTCTGGCTCGACCGGGGCGCCGACGGGTTCCGGGTGGATGTCGCGCACGGCATGATCAAGGAAGCCGGCCTCCCCGACTACACCCCCGTCGAGGGCGGCAGCATGGGCGGCGCGACGGTGCTCGACCTCGGCAGCATCCCCGGCGCAGCCCCGACCGCCCCCTACTGGGCCCAGGACGGCGTGCACGAGATCTATCGCGACTGGCGCCTCATCCTGGACGAATACCCGGGCGACCGCATCCTCGCGGCCGAGGCCTGGGTCGACCCGCTCAGCCACGTCGCCGAGTGGGTGCGCCCCGACGAGATGCACCAGGCCTTCAACTTCGCCTACCTCGAGACCCCGTGGAACGGCGTCGCCCTCCGGCGCGTCATCGACGACTCCCTGGCCGCGTTCGGCGAGGTCGGAGCCCCCAGCACCTGGGTGCTCTCCAACCACGACGTCGTGCGGCACGCCTCCCGGCTCGCCCTCAACCACGAGAGCCTGCAGGGGCACGGCATCGGGCCGAAGACGCCCGATCTCCCCGACCTCGTGGTCGGCCTGCACCGCGCCCGCGCCGCCTCGGCGCTGATGCTCGCGCTGCCCGGTTCCAGCTACCTCTACCAGGGCGAGGAACTCGGCCTGCACGAGGTCATCGACCTGCCGGACTCCGCGCGCGAGGACCCGACCTGGTTCCGCACCAACGGGGAGCGCTACGGCCGAGACGGATGCCGCGTGCCGATCCCCTGGGAAGCAGCCGCCCCCTCCTACGGCTTCGGCCCCTCGGCGCGCAGCTGGCTGCCGCAGCCGGCCTCGTGGGCCGGGCTGGCCCGCGACGCTCAGGTCGGCGTGGCCGATTCCACCCTCGAGCTGTACACGCTCGCACTGCGCCTCCGCCGCGAGCTCCGGCTCGGACTCGGTTCGGTGCGCTGGCTGGCCGGGCACGGTGACGAGATCGTGGCGTTCACCAACGGAACGGTGACGGTGCTCGCGAACACGGGCGCCGCATCCGCCCCGCTGCCGGTCGGCGAAGTGCTGCTGGCCAGCGGCCCGCTCACGGGCGGCAAGCTGCCCGGCGACACCACGGTCTGGCTGCGCGCCTAGGACCTGCCGCCCGCCGGGCTGCCCGCACGCCCGGCCGCGCGCCCGGCCCGCACGCCCGGCCACCGCACCACCGCCCCTGACGAATTCGACGGAGATTTTGCCCGAATCGGCCCAAATCAGGCCGAAATCGGCTCTGGAGAGCAAAATCTCCGTCGAATTGGTTCTACGCCGGACCGCGGCGCTGCGCGGCTGGGCGCGGACCTGCCCGGCGCGGCGGCCCTGTCAGGGGACCCGCAGCACCGCCGTGGGACAATCGGAGCGCGGCCCGACGTCTGGGCTCGCTGGAGGAGCGACGGTGACCGGCACGGGGATCGATAGCGGCATGGGCACGGAGACCGACGTCCGAATGGGCCTCGTCGAGCGCCGACAGCTCAAGATTGAGCTCGCCCGGTTCATGCTCTCGTACAAGTTCGCCACCGACGAGATGATGACCAAGATCAACATCTTGAAGGAGGAGTTCGCTTCCATCCACGACTACAGCCCGATCGAGCACGTGAACTCGCGGTTGAAGTCGCCGGAGGGAATCCTGAACAAGGCCAACCGCAAGGGCTGCCCGCTGTCGCTGCCCGACATCCGGGCGCAGATCCAGGACATCGCAGGCATCCGCATCACCTGCAGTTTCATCTCCGACATCTACCGCATCCGCGACATGCTCACGAGGCAGCAGGATGTCACGGTTCTCGAGGTCAAGGATTACGTCGCATCCCCGAAAGGCAACGGCTACAAGAGCCTGCACCTGATCGTCGCGATCCCGGTCTTCATGTCCGACCGGGTGGAGCCCGTCACCGTCGAGATCCAGATCCGCACCGTGGCGATGGACTTCTGGGCCAGCCTCGAGCACAAGATCTACTACAAGTACCGGGGGGCCGTGCCGGTCGACCTCGTCTTCGACCTGAAACAGGCAGCGGATGTCGCGAATCGGCTCGACGTCAAGATGGAGCGCCTGCACGACCAGGTCCTGGCCCTGAAGCCCGCGGGCGAGGCAGACAGCGACCTGCTCAGCATCACCGGGCTATCGCACCTCGCCCTGCCTGAGGGCCTCCTGGAGGCCATTGGGCGCAACCGGACCGGGGTTCCGGTAGCCGAAGTCACGTCCGGGGTTGCCTGACCCGCATCAGGCGCGGCGACGCGAGTTCAGGCGCGGTGCGGTGCGGCGACCGAGCGCGAGCGCACCGGGGCCGGATGCGCGCTAGTTCGTGTTGGCGTACAGCCAGACGAGAGGGTCGACGTGCGTGCCGTTCTGGCCGCCGATCCGGATCTCGAAGTGCAGGTGCGGCCCGGTCGACATGCCCGTGTTTCCGACCTGGCCGATGACCTGGCCGACCTTGACGACGTCACCCTCCTTGAACAGCATCGAGCCGTGGATCATGTGGGCGTAGACGCTGGAGACGAGTTTGCCGTCGATCATGTGGTCGATGATCATGTGCACCCCGAGGCTGCCTTCGCCGTCCTGGGCGTAGCTGACCACGCCGTCGGCGATCGACTGGATGGGCGCGCCGATGCCGGGGTTGAAGTCCTGGCCTCGGTGGTTGGACGAGCACCCTGCGCAGTCACGGGCACCGAAGTGATCACCGATGTGCACGCCAACCGAGAAGGGCCACTGGACGGTGCCGTTCGGGTTGTTGGTGAAGGTCGATTCCATCCGGATGCCGCTGGCGGCGGCCACCTCGGCGATGGTCTGCGACTTGTAACCGTCGCGCTGTACCGAGATCGTGTCCGTGCCGCCGTCCATGGTCAGGGTCTGGGCCGGCTCGCTCTGTCCGGAGCTCTTCGCCGTGTAAGCGGCGGCCTGCACGTCGGCGGAGGACAGCAGTGCCTCAGCGGGCAGGGAGGTGGAGATGGCCATCAGCGCGACGAATGCCATGGCAGCGACCGTGAAACCGGTGGTCGCGAGCTTGCGCACGCGACCGCCCGGGGCGGCGGCCTTCGACGCGGGGACCCGGGCTGCGCGCGGTCCGGGCGACGTCGACGAGCCGGCGGCCCGCGCGCGGGCCGCCGGAGCCAGACGTTCG
>NZ_SOGU01000080.1:0-24555 GCF_004403275.1 Cryobacterium sp. TMT4-10 | reverse complement strand
GCGTCCTAACGAAGTCCACTATGGTTATCAACAGTCAGCCCTGGCAGCGTAGAAGAATCCACTAATTCCGCTGTCCGAAATCCCCGCAGCAGCTCAGTCACCCTTGCGAACCAGGTGGTGCTGTTTTCGGTTGCAGCTCGGCCGGCGCGTTTCATCAAACCTTCACACTCCCAGGGGCCGAAGCTTCATGCGCGGTCTGCATGCTGGTGTGTAGACACCAACTAGGTGGCTAAACGCGAAAGGGGCTGGGAAAGATGAAGTTCAATCGGAAGAGCATGACCTTGGGGCTGGCGGGACTCGGACTTGCAGGAGCGCTTGTATCTGGCGGCGTTGTCGCCGCGCAGGCGGCTACCGGCTCAGGGCCGACTCCACAGCCTGTATCGACGTCCTCGTCACCCGTTGGCCACCACACGTTCGGCCATATGGCCGGGATGGCTTCCGGCCAGAATTCGCCCATGACCGCCGTCGCGAGTTACCTCGGCCTGAGCCAGACCGAGCTGCAGGACCAGATGCAGTCGGGCAAGTCCCTCGCGGACGCCGCCCAGGCTCAGGGCAAATCAGTATCTGGGCTTGAAGACGCCATGGTCGCGGCGTTCAAGACCAATCTCGACGCCGCCAACACGCTGACACCTGATCAGAGGGCGGCCGCCGTTGCAGAGATGAAGAGCCGCATCGACACGATGGTGAACACGGCCCACAGCCCGGGCGAGGGAATGGGCGCGGCATTTGGTGCAGGTATGGGTATGCACACGGGCACGGGCACGGGCACGGGCACGCGTACGGGCTCAGGAATGGAAACGACCAGACGTTAGACGTTGGAGGAGTACATCATGCAAAAGAAAACTTTAATTGCAACGGCGATCACCGGCGGCCTCCTGGCAGCGGTTGGTCTGACCGGGCTGTCGGTGGGAGCAGTCAGTGCGCTCAACGGTGGGCAAGCCGCCTCCTGGCTCGGCTCTGGATCTTCATGCCCGGCCCCGCGGCCGTCTGGCACCGTCGTGAACGTGGCCCTGTCGAATATGGGAGGCGCCAGGATGGGCAACGGCAACGGCATGATGTCCGGTGGTGGCAATGGGTGGATGCCCGGTGGAGCGATGCGCCTGAGCCTTGATCATGCGAACATCAGTCACGGGACTGTGTCTTTTCTGGCCACGAATGATGGCAGCATCAGCCACGAGCTGGTCGTTCTGCCCCTGCCTGATTATCAGGCCGTCGGCACCCGACCCCTGTCTGGTAACGGCAATGTAGACGAGGCCGGTAGTCTCGGCGAGGCGTCCTCGACCTGCGGTTCTGGCGCCGGCGAGGGAATCGCTCCCGGGGCCTCCAGCTGGGCCACGTTGAAGCTGGCGCCGGGACTATACGAAGTCGTCTGCAACCTCCCCGGACACTATTCGGCCGGAATGTACAGCGAGCTGACGGTCTCCTAAATAAGAGGCCCGGGATCCGGGCGATCACAATCAACAACAACGCGAAAAACGAAGGAGCACAAAGAAAATGATGTGGGGAAACGGATACAACATGGCGTGGGGGTGGCCAGTCGGGCTCCTCATGATGGTCGCGATCGTCTTGCTGATCGTCTTGGCCGTGCGAACTTTTGCGGGCGGTACCGATCGCGCAGGTCGACGCGGAAACACTTCGGTCGTCTCAGGGAAAAGCGAGCGGAGTCCAGCGCGTCAAATCCTTGATGATCGCTTCGCGAAGGGCGAATTGGACGCCACGGAATACCGGGAACGGTTGAAAGTAATCGACGAAAAGGCCCGATAAAAGTTCTCCCTCAACGAGTTCCTTGAGCTCGGGTCCGCCTCGGCGGCTAGGCGGTCCCTAAGCCGCCGGGCCTTCGCCCAGTCGTTGCGACCATAATCAGGGTAAGGGGTGAACCATGCAGAAGGTCCTGGTCGTTGACGATGAGCCGCAAATCCGGACGGTCCTACGCGGCTATCTGGAGGCGGAGGGTTACGACGTGGCAGAGGCCGCGGACGGCGATGAGGCGCTAACGGCCCTCCTTGACGACCCTCCGGCCCTGGTACTCCTGGACGTCATGCTTCCGGGCATGGACGGGCTCGAGGTCCTCCGCCAGCTGCGCAGCTTCAGCGACGCGTACGTCATCCTGGTCACGGCCAGGGCCGAGGAGGTCGACAAGCTTGTCGGACTCGGTGTGGGGGCGGATGACTATGTGACCAAGCCGTTCAGCCCGCGTGAAGTCACAGCCCGGGTGAAGGCCATGCTGCGCCGAGACAGGCGGCGCGACCGGACCGACGCAGATGCCCCTCTCCGCTTCGACGGGTTGTCCGTCAACCCCGATCACCGCGAGGTCGAGGTGAATGGGGCTTCCATCGCGCTGTCCAGCCTGGAATTCGACCTCCTCGCGGCACTTGCCGCCGAGCCCGGGCGAGTGTTCTCCCGAGCGCAACTGCTCGAGAAAGTCTGGGGCTATGACTTCTACGGTGACGAACGCGTCGTCGATGTCCATATCCGCAGTGTGCGCGCCCGACTCGGCGACGACGCCGGCGATCCGCACCTGATCGCCACCGTTCGGGGTGTGGGCTACAAATTCGTGGGCCGGCCCCTATGAAGATGCGACTGTCCTGGCGGTTGTTCATCTCCTACGCCGCGGTTGCCGTGGTCGGCGGTGTAGTCGCCTACCTGACGATCTCGTTGCTCGCCCCGCGCCTGTTCGAAGACCGGCTGGGGATGGCGATGAACAGTGAGGGCAACGGGATGTCCATGGGGACCATGGATGCGACGAGCGTGCGGTCAGCATTCGTCTCCGCGCTCACGACCTCGCTCCTCGTCGGGGTGCTGGCCAGTGTCGCCGCCGCCGGTTTCGTGGCCGCGGCCGTCACCGGGCGACTGCTGCGCCCCCTCAACGCGGTGCGGGCCGCCACGAAACTGATCGCCGCCGGAAAATACGGAGGCAGAGTCCCCGTCCCGTCCGAGCCGGAACTAGCTGCCCTAGCCACCGACGTCAACACCCTCGCCGAGGCCCTGGCCGACACGGAGTCCCGGCGCACCCGGCTGCTGGGAGAGGTCGCGCATGAGATGCGCACCCCGCTGACCGTCCTGGACGGCTATGTGGAGGGGTTGATCGATGGCGTGTTCAGCGCGAGCCCCGACACCTTCGCCTCCCTCAGCGAGGAACTGCGCCGGCTGCACCGCCTCTCCGACGACCTCTCCAGCCTGTCGCGCGCCCAGGAGCAGCGCCTTGACCTGCATCCGACCAATGAGGACCTGGCCGACCTCGCTCACCGCGCCGCTGCGCGCCTCCTGCCTCAATTTGACGATTCGGACATCACGCTGAACGTCGACGCCGACACCGCCCTGCCCGTCCAGGTCGACCCCGACCGGATCACCCAGGTTCTGACCAACCTGCTCGGCAACGCCCTGCACGCAACTCCCGCCGGCGGGGCCGTCACGATCACCGCACGCGCCGTCGGCAGCCGGGGTGAAGTCAGTGTCACCGACACCGGTGTGGGCCTGGCCCCAGACGATACGGAGCGTGTGTTCGAGCGGTTCTACCGTGTGCCTGGCCAGGGCCGCCGATCAGCAGGATCGGGAATTGGACTCACGATCGCTCGAGAAATCGCCCGCGGGCACGGCGGGGACATCACAGCCGCGTCTGCCGGACGAGGGCAGGGTGCCACGTTCGTGGTTACTGTTCCCCTGCGTGCCACCGACCAGTCAGGCTGAAACTGAAGCGTCGACACCGCGTCCGCCTTCGATTGCGGGGGCCGTTGCGCTCTCAGGCTGTCCGGGGAGTCGAAGTCGCTTGAGGAACAGTGCGTTGACTGCGACGATGACGCTGGAGCCGGACATAGAGATGGCGGCGATTTCGGGACTGAGCCGGATGCCGAACGTCGTGAAGAAAACGCCGGCAGCGATGGGGAGCGCGATCGCGTTGTAGCCGACCGCCCAGCCGAGGTTCTGCCGCATCTTGCGTACGGTGGCTTTGCCGATGCGCAGGGCGATGGGGACGTCGAGGGGGTCGGACCGCATCAGGACCACGTCCGCCGTATCGATGGCGACATCCGTTCCCGCCCCGATGGCGATGCCCAGGTCCGCCTGGGCCAAGGCCGGAGCGTCGTTGACGCCGTCGCCGACCATCGCAACTCGCTTGCCGGAGGCCTGCAGCTCTTTGATTTTCGCGGCTTTGTCTTCCGGGAGCACCTCGGCGATCACAACATCGATGTGGAGCAAGGATGCGATTCGCTGCGCGGTCGCCTCATTGTCGCCTGTGAGCATGACGACCTCAATGTTCGCGTCGTGCAGAGCGACGACGGCGGCTTCCGCGGTTTCCCGGACGGCGTCAGCCAGGGCGATGACCCCAACGGTCTTTCCGTCAACGGCGACGAGGACCGCCGTCCGTCCGGTCGCGGCCAGCGTCTGACGCTGCGTGGACACCGGATCGATATCGATGCCCTGAGCAACCATGAGTTTGCGGTTGCCGACAAACACCTGGCGCCGTGTGACCGTGGCGCCGGCACCATGTCCCGGCACGTTGCGGAACGCCGATGCTTCCAGCGCTGTCGCGCCGCGCGCAACGGCGTAACGGACGACGGCTGCGGCGAGTGGATGCTCGGACTCCCGTTCCACGGCAGCGACAAGGGCCAGCAACTCTTTCTCATCCATCCCAACAGCTATGAAGTCCGTCACTTCGGGTTCGCCCTTGGTCAGTGTCCCCGTCTTGTCCAGGACGATTGTGTCGATGCGAGCCGAGGTCTCCAACGCGGTCGCGGTCTTGAAGAGGACTCCGCGTTTGGCGCCCAGGCCGGTGCCGACCATGATGGCGGTCGGTGTCGCCAGGCCGAGCGCATCCGGGCAGGTGATGACGACGACGGTGATCGCGAAGAGGATCGCGGTAGGAAGGCTCGCGCCGGCCAGGAGCCAGGCGCCGAGGGTGGCGCTGCCGCCGATGAGGGCTACGAGCACGAGCCAGAAGGCTGCGCGGTCGGCGAGGCGTTGTCCGGGTGCCTTGGAGTTCTGCGCTTCCTGGACCAGGGCCACGATCTGAGCGAGCGCGGTATCGGCGCCGACTTTGGTCGCGCGCACGCGAAGGGTTCCGGTGGTGTTGACTGTGGCGCCGATCACGGTCGATCCGACGCTCTTTGCGACGGGAAGGCTCTCCCCGGTGACCATGGATTCGTCAATGTCAGACTCACCGTCTTCCACAACGGCGTCAGTTGGAACTTTGGCTCCGGGCCGCACCAGAAGCAGGTCGCCGGGGACAACCTCCGCCGTCGGGACCTCAACCGGTTCTCCGTCCCGGATGACCAATACCAGGGACGGGGCCAACTCGAGAAGCGTGCGAATGGCATCGTTTGCGCCGCCCCTGGCCCGCATTTCGAACCAGTGTCCCAAGAGGACGAAGCTGGTTAGAACGGTTGCAGCCTCGTAGAAGACATCCCCGCCACCGGTGAGGGTGACGAACAGGCTATAGAGCCAGCCCGCTCCAACACCGACGGCCACCAGCACCATCATGTCGAGGGTGCGAGCCCGCAGAGCCCGGACGGCCCCATCGAAAAAGATCCAAGCCGAATAGAAAACGACTGGCAGGGACAGTATCAACGCGAACACGTCATCGCGCAGCCCGAACGGGGTGGGAACCGTGAAACCGAAAACTTCCCGGCCGATCGGCGACCACAGAGTGATCGGAACCGACAGGATGGCCGCCACCAGAAGCCGGTTGCGCATGTCCCGGATCATGCCAGCCATGGACATGTCGCCGTGGGCACCACCATGTCCCATGGTCTCCTGCATGGTTCGAGCCGGTTGCCCGGGTTTCATTTCATGTGTGGCGTGGTCGGTGACGGATTCCGCCATCGGGTCGCAGATGTGATCGGGCACGGAGCGTCCAGCGCAGTGGTAACCGCATTCCCGGATCCATCCCGCCAGGTCAGCGACGGAGGTCTGTCCGGGATCGAAGGTCACGTTGGCCGTCTGCGCCACTGGATTCGCTTCAACAGTCACCACGCCGGGCCGGCGGGCGAGCACTGACTCAACGATCGCTTGCGAGGAGGCCCACTGCACCCCCCGCACTTCCACGACGGTAGTTTCAAATTTCTCGCTCATGTGACGATCCCATTCCTTAAATCGGCTCCACAAGAACGGCTTTCCAACCCGTGGAACACTCCCCACCATATACCCACGGGGGGTATACGCATACGTGATCATCGGTTTTCATCGGCAGTTTGCATCGACTTTCCTGTGCGTTGCCGTTGACTGCGATCATGGCTCAGCTCATCTACTATGATGGATAGTATTTAACAACAAAGGAGGCGCTCATGCGCTCACGAATTTGGATTTACTCTCTTACCGCCGGTGCCCTGCTTGCGGCAGGTGCCGTCGCTCCGGCCTATGCCGCCGAGAGCATTGCCACGGACAGTAGCCTGTCGGTAACGATTCCCCAGGCGGCGGGTGACGGCCGCGATGCGACGGTTGCCGCGCACGTGCACACGATGCCAGACATGCCAGACATGCCAGACATGGTGGCTGCGACGAACGGCATGGCCAACATGCATGAAGCGATGATGACTCATCATCACCCGATGAGGCCTGCTACGCCCGGTCGCGAACACGGAAAGGCTGAGGAGTAGCGGTGGGCGCGGCACTGTATGGTCTCGCCCTGCTCGCCTGCCCGGTCGGCATGGGGTTGATGATGTGGTTCATGTTGCGTGGGAAGAAGGCACCTGACGCGCTGACGGCCATGGCACCGGCCGACAAAGAGGAGTTGACCAACCTCCGCACGGAGGTGGACCGGTTGCGGGCGAGCCGGAGCGGTGCCTCGGCACAGCCCGGAGACGCGGGCGTCCGGTGAGCGAAACCGTCCTCCCTGCGGTAGTTTTGACGGCCTCACTGACTTTCACCTACCTCTTCTGCATCCGTCCTATGCGTAAGGGGAGTTCTGTCCACGGCGGGGCCGCTCAAATCCTGCACGACGCCGGCCCGAGCGCCGAGGACGTGGCCGAGCTGGCGCGTTTGCGCCAGGAAGTAGCGACGTTGCGAGGATAGCGCACACAGAAACCCCCATCCGTAACGGATGGGGGTTTCTGTGTTCGCAGGCTACATCGTCAGGGCTTGTCCGCTTACCGGGCAGGGTGGCATTGGCGTCGCCGCGGATGCCGGTGCAATGGCGACGAACACGGGCACTGAAAGGAGTATCCCCAGGGCCAGGGCTGCCAGGGTTGTCCGTCCGGCCCCGAGGGGCCGGACGGGTGAAATGAGCCTTCGGACTCGGCTGAGGGCTGACTCTCCGCCCGCGCCCAGAGCCGTCACGGGAGTCATTCCATGCTCGGCCAGGCGCACCAGTGCCGTTGCTACCGTGGTGCGATCGCTCTGACGGGCGGCATTGTCATCGGCGAGCATCTCAACGAGCCGGCCCAGCTCCGTGCGGGCGGTGCGGAATGCCGCGATACGTGGGAACGCCCGCTGTAGGGAGTCGGCCGCTGCCAGGATCAGGTCGTGGCGACCTCGTAGGTGCGCGCGCTCGTGGGCCAGGACCGCCAGGAGCTGACTATGATCCAAGGCGGACAAGGCCGCACTGGTTAGAACGATTTGGCGGCCGCGGCCGGGTAAGCAGTATGCGGCGGCGGCCGGGTGCTCGACGACGAGCGCGTCGTAGCGGAGGTGGGGTCGCGCGATCAGGGCCAGGGCGTCCAGTTGCGCCTTCCTGTTGCGGGCCGCGAGCGTTCTATCAGCGACGACGCAGTAGGCGACTCGGGCGAGGATGACCAGCGCTGCGGCGGCCCCGGTGGCGCTGACAACGGCACCGCCAGGAGTGGAGTATTGCGCAACGATGGTCATGGCGCAGGTGCGGATCAACTGGCCGAGGTCCGTGGTCCAGGGAATTGCCGGCACCGCCAGGCTCAGGCCGGCGAGCAGCGCCGCCGAAACAAGGGAGACGCTCAGCGCCTGCCATGCGGCGATGCCGATTCGTGGAGACCGCTCGAGCCATGAAGCCCGGCTCAGCAGTGCTGGCCCGAGCAAGGCAAGGGCCACGGCAAAGACTGTCAAAACAGCTGGCGCTGTCATGGAGCTATGCTTTTTCGACCTTGAAGGTGGTCATCCAGCGCATTGCGAAGGCTGGCGACTTCCTCAGGCGGGATGTGTTCGAGGAAATGCAAAAGCGTCACCGCCGTGTCCGCTCCTCCGGCAAGAACCTCACCCATGAACGCAGCGGTGTGTTGCTCGCGAGTCTGTGCCGCTTTGTAGAGGTAGGCCCGGCCGTCCTTCTCCCGGGTCAGCATGCCTTTGCGGCGGAGGTTGTCCATCACTGTCATCACCGTTGTGTAGGCCAGAGTGCGTTCGTGCTGTAGATCTTCCAACACCTCGCGGACGGCGACCGGGTGCCCCCAGGACCAGATACGGTCCATGACCAACTGCTCCAGCGTGCCGAGTGGTCGCACCATCTGTGGCTCCCTTCTGCACATTGGTTGAGTCGACGTCCCCAGTCAACTATCTTTCATAGTAATGCACGTCCCGATGCGCGTCCCGCGGGGGCGGTGTTGATTAGCCTTGGACGCCGCCGGAGCAGGGCGCCCCGGGTTCGGGCGTCTGGGGGCCCTGCAGGTAGGCCTGCAGGAACACCGGCAGGCGGGAGTCATCCACACTGTCCAGTTGGAGTTGTTTTCCCCAGGCGCTTACGATCACCGGGGCGGGGAGGTCGGGATACGGGCTCAACAGTTCGTACGGGTTCGATGCCGCATCTGCGGTCAGGGTGTCAATCTGATCTTGCGGCAGATCGGAACGGTAGGTGATCCAGACCGCGCCATGCTCGAGCGAGTGCACGGCCCGCCAGGTGTCAACTGGCTGCGTGTATACGCCGCAGTTAGTCAGCTCGGCAGAGTGATCTCCGCCGACAGGGGGAAGCGTCGGAAAGGCAACCTCGTTGTTCACGTGGTTTCGGCTGAGTCCGTCGAAGCTCTGCACGCCGCTGATGGGCTTGTCTGCTGCTGCGGTGACCGCATCCTTGCTTTGCTGATTGACGACGAAGACGGAGGCGACTATTGCCGCGACGACGATAGCGACGACGGCGCCGGAGCCATAGATCCAGAAACTCCGACGCCGCTCGCTCCGCTTCATCTCTGCTCGTGCAGCCGCAACGATCGTCTGCCGGTCTGCACTGTTTTTTTTGCTCGCCATTCGGCCGCTTCTTTCTACTCTTGTTGTCTGTTGTGATGAGCGACCGTGCCGGAGCGTGATTCGGCGGCCGTGGGGTGTTGCGACAGATGCCGGGCCAGCTTTTTCTCCGAAAGGCGCCCGTAGCTGAACATGACCCCGTCGATGAGGACGCCCGGCGCAAAAGCTACGCCGTGGCGAACCGCGAGGCCCCGCCCCTCGTCGGTACCCAGCCCGATTTCCAGAACCTCAAACGGGTGGTCACGGGCCAGTCGGGAGAGCACCAGCTTTGCTTGATCACAGGAGGGGCAGGAGGCCTGGGTCAGGATCGTGATTATCATCACGAGTTCGCCCGGGCTGATGTCAGCTGCGCGATTATCTGATCGATGGGCACATACATCGTGTAGTTCGGCGGCCCGCCGTAGTCGGCCCTCCACTGAATTTTCCCCGTGGCCCAACCAGGATGAAGCTATGTCCATTGCGAGAATCGCCCATCATGCCGTATTTGTTGGTCTGATAGGTCACGGAGACATCCAGCTGGGTGTCGGCCAGTGCAACAGCGGTCAGCTTGTCGTCGGCCATCTTCTGGGCAATCAGTTCCACTGGCCCGCTGGTGATGGTGAGGACTTGGTCAATACCGGCGGACTTTAGTTGAGCCTGTGCGGACTCCAGATCCCGGATCTGGTCCCAGCACGGCTGGCATCCGATGCCTTCGTGGAAAAAGAGCATCACTGATTTGCCGCGGTAGTCACTCAGATTAACGGTTCCGCCGGCCGTGGAAGGCAGTGAGAAGGCGGGCGCTTCGACTCCCGGGCCAGGTGCCCCGACCGTGTAACTGACGGGAGCGGCGTCCTCTTTCCTCGTGGGATTCGTGGTCTGCGTGAGGAGGGAGACGAGGATGGTCGCTGCCACCGCGACCGCCACGACGATCACGATCGCTCGGCGCACGAAGGTGCGTGTGGCGGGTGGTTGCGGGCGCTGCTTGTTCGCTGCCATTAGTCTGACTCCTCTGCATGAGTGCGGCTGGACCTCTCGGTCGATCTGGTCGACGCGAGGGCTTCAGGTGAAGCCTCCAACGTTGGCTGGTCTGTAGAGCAGGAGGCGCAAGAATCCGCCTCGACGGCATCTGTTGTTGGTGAGCTCGAGCTCGTGCGGCTACGCACGGCCTTCCAGAGTAGGAGGCCCAGGGCGGCGAACACGGCAACGGTCGAGACCCACCCGGGCACGAAGGAGAGGTACTCTTGAATGACGGCGGCCCAGTGCCCCAGTGCAGCCGCAAGCCCAACCTGCCACCCATCGGGTGCCATGCCGGGTCCCTGCACGGCCAAGACGATGGTGATCACACCCATTGTGATCATCAGCGCACCCGAGAGCAGAGTTCCCAAGGGCAACCTCCACCGGGTTCCGGGCCCAATCGGGACGGTCGTGGAAGAGAGCAGGCGGTTAGCTCCCCAGTCTTTCCGGTCCCAGACCAGCGCCAAAGCACACAAGGGAGCCACCATCCCGAATACGTAAGCCACGCCCACGGCAGTAGCAGCAGGGAAGGACGAGGCGGCCCCGGAGAGCGCCGCCACGCCAGCCAAAACCGGTGCACAGCACGCGCTGGCGGCCCCAGAGAAGACACCGAGACCGTATACAGAACCGATACCGGTTCCGCCGCCTCGGCCAGACGGCATGGGCAGCATCATTTTCCAACCCGCAAGCGTGGCGATTCCCAGGCCCACCATCGCGACGCCGACTGCACTAAAAATCCCGAAGTGATAATGGAACAAAACGCGGCTGAGGACGGCAGCACCTAGGGCGATGGGGAGAATGATCGTGCCGACACCGGCCGCGAATACGAATGTCATCGCCAGGATCTGGCTTCGGCTACGGAAGCTGGAAGCAAAAAGGCCGGCAACATGACTGAGGCGCAGCAAGGGGCCATCAAGGCCACCACACCACCGAGAAACGCTGCCAAAATCGTTGTTGACAGCAAAACTCGCCCCATAACCCAGCTCCAATCACCACCTGCCGGGACAACCCCAAACTACTATCACTCATAGTATTTCAATTTAGCTGAGCATTCCCTCCATGTTGGAGACCCGTCTCGCGTCCGTCGGCACCCGTCAGCGAACGTAAGAAAAGACCCCCATCATGCCGCGGCCGGCGTGATAGGCGTTGTGGCAATGTGCGAGCCATTGGCCCGGGTTGTCCGCGTCGAATTCGAACGTCACCGTCTCGTTGGGCCGAACGATGACCGTATCCTTCCGTGCTCCGTCGCCGGCGATTTGGAAGGTGTGCCCGTGCAGATGCATGGGGTGCCACATCTTCGTCTGGTTGATGATCTTCACTTGGATGCGGTCGTTGACGGCGACCTCGAAGGCGCCCGCGAAGGGGGTCATCATGTCAAAACGTCGACCGTTTATGCCCCAGTCGTACTTTGCCATGGTGCCGGTCAGGCGCATGGTGTGAACGCGGTTGGGCGACCGGGGTGACAGCAGGACGGACTCGTGTGCTTTCAGACGACCGCCGTCGGTGACCTTCCCATCGAGTACGGTGGGCAGCCCGTTCGTATCGGGGGCCGTCCCGGTGCCGGTGCTGATGAGGCCGTGCGCGACGCCTTTCTTGCCCTCTGGTAAAGCGACGACCGGTGTGAAACCGGTCGCGACGGTGAGGATCGCGTCGATACGTTCCCCCATGGCCAGGACGACTGCGTCCACGTCTTGATGCTTGACGGGGAATCCGTCCGCGTGGGTGAGGGTGATTTTCTGTCCCGGCACACCGACCCGGTAAGCGGTGTCGCCTGCTGCGTTGATGATGCGCAGGCGAATGCGGTTGCCCGGGCGGCTGGCAAAGATTTCCGCGTCACTGGTGGTTTTATCGTTGAACAGATGCGCCGGCATCGTCACGTCACCTGCGTCACCGCCGAGGTAGGAGCTGTGGGACCCCATCAGCATGTGCTTCATCGTCATGTCCATCCCGGACATGTTCATTCCCATGGACAGTTCGTCGAGGGCTTCCTGAGGAGTGCCGGTAATGCCGTCGAGCCAGTCGTCCAGCACAATGACCCAGTCCTGGTCGTAGGACAGTGGTTCTTTTGGATCCTCGATGATGAGGGCACCGTAGAGGGCCCGCTCGCGTTGCATTTCGGCGTGCGAGTGGTACCAATAGGTGCCCGGCCGGTTGAGCCGGAACTTGTAGTTGAAGTCGGATCCTGGGGCGATGGCGTTCTGTGTGAGGTCAGGGACGCCGTCGGCGTCGTTTCGGAGCGCCAGGCCGTGCCAGTGCACGGTGGTGGCTTCTGCAAGAGCGTTGGATACGGCAACCTCCAGCCGGTCGCCGACCGCTGCTCGGATCGTGGGCCCGGTGAGGGAGCCGTTGTAGCCCCAGGTCGTCAGCGTCGTACCGGCGACGCTGGTGGCAAACGCCCCGGCGTTCAACTGTTGTGTGCTCCTGCGCCCGGTAGCGGGGCGGCGTGCCTCGACTTTGGCGATCATCGGATCGTCCGGCAGAATCCGGTCGGACGGTCGCGAGTTCGGGGATGGTGTGCTGCAGGCTGCCAGTGCAACCGTGGTCGCCGTGGCGATCGATGCGCCAAGGAAAGTGCGGCGGGTGAGGAATTGGTTCATGGCGGTTCCTTCAAAAGAGAATGGGATGAATGAGCGGGAAGCGTGACGGTGAGCCCTGCTAGATCGGGAGCACAACCCCACCAATCAGTGCTTGCATGCTGTAGATCCACAGTGTCCACACGCCGCTAGCCATGAGCACCCCGATCAGGATCAGCATGGAGCCGCCAACTCTGTTGATCGCGCGAATGTGGCGTTTCAACCAGGCAATCGCACTGGCCATCCAGTTGAACCCAAGAGCGACCAACAGAAACGGGATACCCAGTCCCAGGCAGTAGAACAGGCCCAACAGGGCGCCCCGCCCGGGGGATCCCGTGCCGAGGCTGAGCAGTGAAATGGCTGTCAGAGTCGGACCGAGGCAGGGCGTCCAACCGACGCCGAAGACCAAACCGAGAAGAGGCGCCCCAGCCAACCCGGTGGCCGGCGCGAAACGCGGTTTCACCGTGCGTTGAAACGCAGAGAAAGCGCCGATAAACGCCAGCCCCATGATGATCACGACAATACCGAGCACACGGGTGATCGGATCTTGCCAGCGCACCAGCCAATACCCTGCAGCTCCGAAGGCGGCGCCATAGGAGATGAACACGACCGAGAAACCCAGGACGAACAAGCCGACGCCGATGAGGAGGCGTCGTCGGGTGTGGACGCCCCCTTGACCGGCCATGCCGCCCACGTATGCCAGGTATCCGGGCACCAGGGGCAGTACGCAGGGCGACGCGAAGGAGACAAGACCAGCCAGCAAGGCGATCGGGATTGCAATCAGTAGTTGTCCGCTGAGGACGATTTGGGCGAAGTCTTCACCCATGGCTCCGCCTCATCATCGACGCCCTCATTTCTGCCCTACGGTGTTGCTCGGCGGGGCGTCAACGGCGTGCGTAGAAGCGGCAGTCGGCGACAGTCCCGTGATCGGTTGTTGAAGCGATGCGCGTTGCCGACCGGGGAGGTACGGGCTTGTTTCCGGTCCCGTGTGGCGGCAGGATTGGACGATGATCAAGATGAGGCCGACGACTGCGACTGCTGCCGCTGTGATCATGTTGATCTTGACGCCGAGAAGTTCAAATTCTGTCGGGTCCAGCCGGAAGGATTCAAACCAGGTGCGGCCCACCCCGTAGATGATCAGGTAGAGGCCGAGGGTCTTGCCCCAGCGGAGGTTGTACTGACGCTCGGCGAGCAGGACGATGATGACGCCGGCCAGGTTCCACAGAATCTCGTACAGGAACAGGGGGTGAAAGAGTGTCTCCGCAGGCAATCCGGTGGGGAACGCCGGTTGGCCTGGGTTGATCTGGAGGCCCCATGGGAGCGTGGTCGGGGTGCCGAAGAGTTCTTGATTGAAGTAATTACCGAGGCGCCCGAACGACTGGGCGAGCAGCATGCCGGGGGCGAGGGCGTCGCCGAACGAGAGGAATCGCACTCCGGCTCGACGGCAGGCAATGTACACGCCGAGGCCGCCGAAGAGGATGGCCCCGAAGATCGCCAGTCCGCCCTCCCACACGTAGAGCGTCTTCCAGAGATCCGCTCCGGGAAAGAAATAGTCGGTTGGATGCGTGACCACGTGATAGAGCCGTCCGCCGAGGATGCCGAACGGGACGGCCCACAGCGTGATGTCCAAGACGATCCCGGGCTCTCCGCCGCGGCGGGTGAGCCGCCGGGACGTCAGGACCACGGCGACCACGATGCCGGTGAGGATGAACAGGGCGTAGAAGTGAATCTGGAACGGCCCGAGCTGGAAGGAGCTGATGTCCGGGCTCGGGATGCTGCTGAGAATGGTCATGGGCGGGGCGTTCTTTCCTGGGTTTGGAGCGGGCGGAGGGCGCTCGGGTACCGCCGTGAAATGGTCATTTGTCTGGCTCGAGTGCGCTTCTGATCAGCGCATCGAGGACGCTCGCGTCGGGGATCCGGCCGAGTATCCGTGCGGACACGCGGCCCTGCTTATCGAGGACGATGGTCGTCGGAACGGCGTTCGGCGCGACCGTTCCGCTGAAGGCCAGTTGCATAGAGCCCGTGTCGGCGTCGATGACAGATGGGTAGGTGATGCCGTAGGTCGCCGCGAAGCCGTGTGCAGTGCTGAGTTGGTCACGGATATTCACTCCCAGGAAGCTGACTCCCTGGTCCTGATATTTGGTCCACAGAGCCTGAAGGTCGGGGGCTTCGGCCCGGCAGGGTGCGCAACCGGCGTACCAGAAATTCAAAACGAGTACTCGTCCCCGATAATCCGCCGGCGTCGTCGTGCCACCGGACTCCAGGGTGCCGGTGAAATCGACCGGCGTCAGCCGATTCGCCGACGCGATCTCGGTGACCGATCCGTCGCCAGCAATGTAGTTTTTGTTGCTGCCGGCCCGGTACTGGTCAGCGAGCGAATCACTCGCGCAAGCGCTGAGCAGTATCGCGGCTGCCACCCCGAACGTCACTGCTCCAACGAGCCGGGTTCTCCACCTGTGATCATCCAAGGGTGATCCCTCTCGCGCTCATGAACGGCACGGGGTTGATTCGGGCGCCATCGACTCGAGTCTCGAAGTGCAAGTGGCATCCGCTGGAGGCCCCGGTCGTGCCGACGAGGGAAATGGTCTCGCCGGCGGCGACCTGCTGGCCATTGCTGACCAGGATCTGGCTGTTGTGTGCGTAGCCGGTTTGAACGCCATTGCCGTGGTCGATGAGGACCCAATTGCCGTAGCTGCCGAGATACCCGGCGAAAATGACCGTGCCCCCGGTCGCGGCCGATACCGCTCGCCCACACCCAGCGGCGATGTCAGTACCGTAATGAAAGGCGCCGACGCCGGCCACAGGTTTGGAGGGGCGCGGGCCGAAGGAGTCGCTGATCCAGCCAGACACGGGAAGCGCCCACCCTTGCTCGCTGAGCTGACCGACGTCCAGAGCCGATCCACCGCCTCCCCCGGACGACGCGGCAGCGCCACCAGCGCCAGCAGCTGCAGCAGCAGCCGCAGCAGCGGAGGCTGCAGCTGCCGCCTCGGCTGCTCGGCGAGCTTCCTCGCCTTTGGCATAATCGGCCTCTGTGGCGGCGCGGTTATCGCTGAGGACCGCGAGTTGCGCTTGGAGAGTGCCTGCGTTCTGCTCTTGTTCCGCGAGCTTTGACATCAGTGCGGCGCTGGCCGTGGTGGCGTCCTTCAGGGTCGTCTCTGCTTCTCTGGCAAGGGCGCCGAGCGCCTCCTTCGCTACCTTCGCCTGGTCGGTCAAGACAGTCGCGGAATTCCGGTCCGTCGCTGCATGTTCGTAGATTGTGCTGGAACGCTCGGTGAGCTTGCTCATGGCGCCAAGCTGGTAGAGCAAGGCGTCGGAGTTCTCGCCCTGGAGAAAGATGGTCATTGAGAGATCGGAAGCGCCCGCGCGGGCCAGCGTCGCGGCCAACCGGCCGGCCTGGCGCTGGGACACGCTGGCGCGCTGAGTGGCGTCATCGGCCTGGCTCTGGAGAGTCGTGGCGCGGTAGGTGGCTTCGTCGAATGCCCCCTGTGCGCGCTCGTACTCAGCACCGCGTCGAGCGGCCAGGTCCCTGGCCGTCGCCACCTCGGTCACGAGCCCGGCGATCAAATCCTTGATCGCCATGATTTGCATTTGCTTCGACGCCTCGCTCGAACGCGCGCTCTCGACGTCTGACCACGACGGGTACCCGCCGGCTGCTGCCGGGGACGCCACGCCGATGACGGCGACCAGCGACAGCGTAGCGATCATCGTTCCGGCCCATTTCACGAGGACCGGGCGTTTGGGCGACTGCGGGTGGCATTTAGTTTGCGCCATTGGGACGTACTTTCTGCGTGAGCCAGGCAAATGGGTCTGTCGGTGCGGAGCCGTCGAGCAGTATCTCGAAATGAAGGTGTGGTCCGGTACTCTGACCGGTCGTGCCGACATTGCCCACGAACTGGCCAACCAGAACAGGTTGCCCAACGCTGAGAGCGAGGGAGCCCTCCGTCATGTGGGCGTAGAGGCTGCTGACAAGCCGCCCGCCGATCATGTGGTCGATGATGGCGTAGACGCCGAGGCCGCTATCGTCGGTCGCCGATACTTCTCTCACCACGCCGTCTGCGATCGCTTGGATGGGAGTGTTCACACCGGGGTTCATGTCGATTCCCTTATGGAAGCTCGAGCACCCAACGCAGGGCGGCACCCGCGGACCGAAGTCCGTCGAGATCGGAACCCCGACAGTGAAGGGCCACTGGATTGGCGAATCCAAGTAGTTGACATACGTGCCAGCTGTTTGGGTATACGCGCCCGGCAAAGGCTTTTTCACTCGTTCCACGGTGAATCCGTCGCGAAGGACAGCGGTTACCGCGCCTGCCTCGTTTGCCGGAAAGGCTTGCGCCGCACCGCCTGTTACTCGGCTCGGTGAGACTGCCATCACGGCGTCTGGGTTCACCGCGAGAGCAGGCAGGGAGACGCTGACCGCGAGGAGCGCGACAAACGTCATCGCGACGCCGCCGAACAATCGATGCCGCGTCGGCGGTCGTGCCGGGCCCGGGGCCCGCTTTTGCCACGACAGGGGTGACCGTGTCCTGCGTCGGCGCGCTTCGGCCGCGCGCAGGAGCCGGCGGGATGTGACCGGTGGTGAGTGCATAAATGTTGTTCCTCGAGATGCCGGAGAGTAGTACCGATGGCGCGCACCAGGCGGCGACGAACCTCAGCGAGGGATCGTCGTGGGCGCGCATGAGAATGAGCGGGGCTCGCTCGCGCGGCGCCCCGTGCGTCAGAGAGTCCTACAGGGTCGCGAGGATGCTTTTCATGACACCGATCTCTTCGGTTTGGGTTGCCACGATGTTCGACGCCATGGCCTTCGCGTCTACGTTCTGGCCCTCATCCACTTCCAGCTGCGCCATCTTGATGGCACCCTCGTGGTGGACGATCATCTGGTTCAGGTAGAGCTTGCCGGCCTCTGCACCGGAGGCCTTGTTGAGCGCCATCATGTCAGCATCGGACATGAGGCCGTCCGATCCGTCGCCCATACCGGACATTCCATCCATGCCCTGGGTGCTGGTCTCGTCGGTACCCCAGTCGGTGAGCCAAGCCTTGAGCTGCTTGATTTCAGGCTGCTGGGCAGCCTTGATCTGCGTGGCAAGATCAAGAATTCGCTGGTCGATACCCACTTTGGCGAGGATGTCGTCGCTCATCTCAACAGCCTGTTTGTGGTGCGGGATCATCATCTGGGCAAACGTCACATCAGCTGGTGCGGAAGCGGCGGAAGCGGCAGCGCTGGACGTGGCAGATGGGGCATTGGGGGCTGTTCCGTTGGTGCAGGCACTAAGCGTGAGCGCCGCGGCCAGGGACGCTGACGTGACCAGATACATACGTGATTTAAGCATTCTGTTTTCCATTCATAGTTAGACCCAAGAAACCGCAGCGCCGAAAGGCGCAAGAAATCCGCGCGGCGACATGACGGCGCGCGGGAGGGTTTGGTTCTAAATACGATTGATGGAAAGTGCTGTCAGACTCGGTCGGTAAATATGGAGTGTCGGGCCGCTGAGGTGACGAACATTGCATCCGCCTGCGTCGAGCAGTCGACGATAGAGGGACGGCTGCCGGGCGAGCAAGATCAACGAAGCGAGCACGAGCACAATGGTGCAGGTCATCGCGAGGATTGCACAGTCCAGTACGCAGTCAGCGCAGCCGAGCACCCCGATGCGGGCGTGAGCGGCAATGGAGGCTGCCGCGACAACGGCGCCTGTTGCGACAACGCCAGCGCCAGCGCCGACGCCGACGCCGGGCACAATACCCACATCGGGTGCCTGGCCGGATGCGGTCGCAAATGCGGTCCCACCGGTCTCATGCCCGGCGTGCGTTGAGTTCATGGCCAGAAAACTGAACAGAATCGCGGCCAAGGCGACCATCGCCATAAGCGTGGACCGGAAGGCAGGCTTCCGGAGGTACGCCGCTCGTGTGATGCGATCGAGCTTCATGTCACCTCCGGGTCCATGCCTGTCGCGGTTAGCGTCTCCGTGTATACCCCCCTACAGTATCGACTTTTGCGCAGGGCTACCTGTGAAACCAAAAGCAGCAGGTCAGTCGACGCCTATCGGCACTGCCACGGGGACGCCGGTGGGCGACGCAGTGATCGTCAGGTTGAGGCCGCGGAAGCTGCGCAACCGGAGGCTGTTGCTCACGACGAAGACGGAGGACAACGCCATTGCGCCGCCCGCGATCAGCGGGTTGAGCAGGCCCAACATGGCCAGCGGGATCGCGGCCACGTTGTAGGCGAAGGCCCAGAAGAGGTTGGCCTTGATGGTGGCGAGGGTGCGGCGGGAAAGCCGGATCGCATCCGCTGCCGCCACGAGGTTACTGCGCACCAGGGTCAGGTCGCTGGCCTCGATCGCGACATCCGTTCCGGATCCCATCGCGATGCCGAGGTCGGCGGTGGCCAGCGCGACAGCATCGTTTACGCCGTCGCCGACCATCGCCACGACACGTCCCTCGCCCTGCAACTGCCGGATGATTGCCGCTTTCTCGGCCGGGAGGACGCCGGCCCGGACTTCAGTGATGCCGACTTCTGCGGCCACGGATGCGGCCACGGTCGCGTTGTCACCGGTGAGGAGCACCGGTCGCAGGCCGAGGCGCCGGAACTCGGCGATGGCAGCGGCACTGGTGTCCTTGACCGTGTCGGACACGGCGATCAAGCCCTTCGCGTGGCCGTCCCAGGCCACAGCTACCACGGTGCGACCCTGGTCCTCGAACGATGAGAGCGCCGCTTGGAGTTCAGACGTGAGCGGGATGGCCCACTGCTCGGTCAGCCAGCGCGGCCGGCCAACCAGCACGACCCGGCCGTCGATGAGGACTTGCACGCCGAGCCCGTCGGTCGAGGCGAACGACTCCGGCGCCGGCAGTTCGCCGCTGCGCTCTCGGGCACCGGACACGATGGCTTGGGCGATCGGATGCTCGGAACCGGTTTCCGCCGCGCCGGCGAGGCCGAGGAGTTCCTCTTCGGTGACGCCAGAGACGGGGGCGGTCGCGACGAGGGTCATCCGGCCGGTGGTGACGGTGCCGGTCTTGTCGAGCACGATGGTGTCGACCCGGCGGGTGGATTCGAGCACCTGCGGGCCCTTGATCAGGATGCCCAGTTGGGCGCCGCGCCCGGTTCCGACCAGCAGCGCGGTCGGCGTTGCCAGGCCCAGCGCGCACGGGCAGGCGATGATCAGGGTGGCCACGGCCGCGGTGAATGCCACGACGGGCCCGGCGCCGATGAGCAGCCAGACGGCGAGGGTCGCCAGGGACAGAGCGATCACGATGGGCACGAAGACGGCGGAGACGCGGTCGGCGAGGCGCTGCACCTCGGCCTTGCCGGTTTGCGCCTGCTCGACCAGATGACCGAGTTGGGCGAGCTGCGTGTCGGCTCCGATCCGGGTCGCCCGGACAACCAGGCGCCCACCCGAGTTGAGGGTGGCGCCGACCACGGCGGCGCCGGGGCCGACCTCGACCGGAACGGACTCGCCGGTGAGCATGCTCGCGTCGATCGCCGAGTTTCCTTCGGTGACCGTGCCGTCCGTGGCGATTTTCTCTCCGGGGCGCACCACGAAGTGGTCGCCGACAACCAGGGATGCGGTTGGCACGTTGGTCTCGACGCCGTCCCGCAAGAGGGTCGTCTCTTTCGCGCCGAGTTCGAGCAACGCCTTCAGTGCGGCGCCGGACTGCTTCTTGGCGCGGGCCTCGAAGTAGCGGCCGGCCAGAATGAACACGGTGACCGCCGAGGCGACCTCCAGGTAAATCTCAGCGGCTCCGCCCTTGGGGCTGGCGGTGAGGCTGAAGCTCATGGTCATACCGGGCATTCCGGCGGTGCCGAAGAACAGCGCAAACAGCGACCAGCCGAGGGCGGCGAGCACGCCGATGCTGATCAGAGTGTCCATGGTTGCTGCACCGTGGCGCAGGTTGGTCCAGGCGGCGCGGTGGAAGGGCCAGGCTCCCCAGACAGCGACGGGCGCGGCCAAGGTAAGGGCCAGCCACTGCCAGTTGGTGAATTGAAGCGGCGGGATCATCGAGAGCAGGAGAACGGGGGCGGCGAGCACCCCAGACACGATCAGCCGCTGGCGTAGGCCTGCGACCTCGCGGTCCTGCTCCGTCGGCGCATCGGGGACCTCAGCTTCGGGCGGTCTCGGACGTTCGGCCGTGTAGCCGGTCTCCACGATTACCGCGATGGCCTGCTCGATCGTCGTACCGTCGGGGACGAAAACGCTGGCTTTTTCGGTGGCGTAGTTGACGGAGGCCTCCACCCCGGGCATGCGGTTGAGTTTCTTCTCGATCCGGGCCGCGCAGGAGGCGCAGGTCATGCCTCCGACGAGCAGGTCGACCTGCTGGCCGCTCACGGTGTCGCCGTGACCAGTTCGTAGCCTGCTTCGTCGACGGCGGCAGCCACCGCGGCAGGATTTAGCGGGCCCGCGCTGGAAACGGTGACCAACGAGACACCACCCGGGACAAGTTCAACATCCACGGTTTCGGCCCCGGGGACCCTGCCCACTTCGGCCGTCACGCTCTTCACGCAGTGAGAGCAGGTCATGCCCGACACGTGGAAAGTCGTCGTAACGGCGCCGGACTCGGCAGTACGCTCCGATTTGTGTGTCTGCGACCCGCAAGAGCACGAAGCGTCGGTAAGGCCAAGATCATTCTGATTCAACGACGACATAGTATTCACGATTCCTTTCGTTCCGCGGCGATCGAAGCAACCGTCGGGAAGTACCCCCAGGGGGTAATCTCAATGTATACCCCTGGGGGGTACTCGGTCAACATGAGGCGACGGCAAACAACCACTCAGCGCCCAATTCGTTAGATACCGCCGGGGGGTATAGTTATATCGTTACTCTGCTACTCATATGCAGGCTTCGTTATCCCACGGGTCAGAACAGATCAGGACAAAGACATCGATGAGTGATTCGAACGACGAGGCGGCCCACGCCGGCCCCCACGGATACATCTCAAATAAGGATGCCTACTTGAAGCGACTTCGTCGCATCGAGGGGCAGGCCCGCGGCTTACAGGGCATGGTCGAAGACGAACAATACTGCATCGATATCCTGACGCAAATATCGGCCATGACCAGCGCTCTGCAGTCCGTGGCACTGGGTCTGCTAGACGACCACATGAGTCACTGCGTTGTGGCCGCCGTCGCATCTGGCGGTGAAGAAGGGGCCGCCAAGATCCGGGAGGCCTCGACCGCAATCGCTCGATTGGTTCGCTCGTAGGCTCCCTGCAGCTAACCTTTCCTGCCAGTCGCTGGCCTAGGCCAGCGACTGGCCTTGCCGGCGCAGCCGTCTTCGACAGTCCGCCGTTGGCCGCGGGGGCGATCGTCACTGTGGGCTGCATCAATCATCATCACAGCAGTCGGCACGCCGGAGCCAGTCTCGCGAGCTCTGGCCCATCTCTGTGAGCCGTAGGGCAGAAACCCCACAGCCGCCATTGCAAAACCACGCTCAACGGTCACCCATCCGGAGACTCGAACCAAGAACATCACGTTTCACGTCATGTCCATCGACACTTCGCCCTGGCCGACTCGGCAATCCGCGGGAAATCGGGCGAAAGGGGCAACGCGGAACCGATTCTTCGTCCGGATAGCGAGATTCAGACGTGGCTCAACAGGGTCGCACAAATGACAAAACCCCCCCCCGAATGACCGGGGGTTTCACTCAGTGCTGGGGTACCTGGACTCGAACCAAGAACAACTGATAGTCGTCTCGATGCTCGTGCCCACCCACGTCCGGGGCAGAATCCCGCGGGTCTCCGCGGTTTTCATGGGTCAAGTGTACGCTCTGGCACGGACGCATACCGGTCGATTCTGGTATCGGGGTGGGGCATTTGGCGCGATTCTGGTCACGGCGGAGCCGAGATACGCCTGCCGGACACATTCTCGACAACACACGGTCTCTACTCGCGAGTACCCCTGCCCGCCACTTACGCTCACCCTCAAGAATGGGTGACCTTCGAGCCGCAGAAATGCGGATGGTGCCGACTGTTCATACTGATTCCTACAGCGCTCCGACGAACGGCCGAATTGGGCGGGGTGCTGGTCATGAGTGCAGACTCTGGGCGGATCGGCCAAAAAACTCTGCACGTTTCATCCGCACCTCGGGGCGCGACAAAACTCGTCTCCCTGCAGCCGTCTATTAGGCCTTACCCCGCATACCATCGCAGGAAACGTTATCTCGACTCCTCCTGAAGTAGAGCTGCGTGCGCCCGAGTGTCACAACCCACCAATAGGCTGCAATCAACGCATCACTCTGGGGGGACTAGATGGTAAATCAGATAACTGGGAATGTCACCGTGCCTGAGCAAGCTCCGGCTTTGCACGGGGCGACCGGCTATGAGACGACAATGAGCTGGTACGCAACGCGATACAAACAGGGCGGGCGAACTGTCTACTCGATCGATCTCTCTCCCTCCGAGATCGTCGGTCTCATAGCCCGACCAGACCCCACACGCGTCTCTCCCGGGAATAGGACAATCCGTCCGGCCCATGCCGCGGCATTCGGCAAGTACATCCGCGAGAACAAGAGGTGGACTGCACCCGGGCTCATCCTGCGGGCCCCGGCTATGTTCCATTTCAAAACACTCGACACGATTGCCGGAGCCGAGTTCGGCACCGTGTCTTTCGCCCGTCTCGCTCTCCGGGACATTCACATCCTCGATGGCCAGCACCGGATCCTCGGATTCCACCTCGCGGACCAGGCAGTCACCGACGACCTCGAAAAGGTGCGTTCATCTCTCGCCACCGCTCGTCGCGTCGACCCTCGTGGTCAGGCCGAGCTCCATGCACGTGAACGTGTGGCTGTACTGGAAGCCCAGCGGAAGCGCCTGGCCGAGGAACGCATCGCCGTACAAATCTTCATCGAAGAAGACGCCACCGCATACCGCCAGATGTTCTTCGACATTGCTGACAACGCCCTCGGAATCACCGCGAGCGTGAAGGCGCGCTTCGACAGCCACCGGGTTGTCAATCGCGCTCTGGAGTGGGTAATCGAACACCCGCTGCTCGCCGATCGCGTGGACCCTGAGGGTGACCGTGTGGGACGCGGCAGCCCCTACCTCATGGGCGCCAAGCACGTCGCCGAGATAACCCGCACCGTCAAAGTCGGTCTCGACGGGCGGATTAGTCGCCGACAAGAATCCGAGTTCAAGGAACGCGAAATGGCCGAACAAGCGAAGCAATTCTTCACAGTTGTTCAGCAGTCATTCCCACCGATGCAAGCCGTCTCGACGGGCCTTCTACTGCCCAACGACCTCCGGAGCACCTCGCTTCTCGGTTCAGTTCTCATGATGCGCATATTGGCCGGCACGTATCACGACCTCATTGCAACGCACGCCTTCAGCAAAGACATGGTCGGTGAGTTCTTCAGGCTGCTCGCGCCGCACATGACCGGACCAGTGACGCCGAACTCTATCTGGATGTCCGAGCTCGACTCGGTGTTCACCGATGGAGGAATGGCCCCCCATGGGCGTCGGCAGGACCTAAAAGCGGTCAATGACACACTGACTGGCTGGGCGATCGACAAGCCTGGATTCCTTGATCTCGCTGCGGCCGGAACAGCCCCTGCCGTGTGAAACATTTACTCCGGCCACCTCAGGAGCATGCCGTCCAGCGGATTATGTCCGAGCCCACAAAAGCAGCCCTTCTCGCTTCCGACATGGGCCAAGGCAAGACCAGCATCGCGGCAGAGTTTCTGCACCGAATGGATTTCCACCGTGTCCTAATCATCGGAGTTAAGGACACGTACGCACAGTGGGAGCACCGTCTGGCCGCCCAGTCTGGCGGGGCAATTGACCTGCCGCGGAGTTCTCGGACAGTGGGCCCTCTTAAAATGAGGGACTACTGAAAGTAGAGATCAGCATGACCGCATCACGTCGGAAATTTACCCAG